>JAHLWE010000118.1 GCA_019058135.1 Promethearchaeota archaeon
ATTCCAGAGAGTTTTTCTTCCGCCATTACAATTGTTTTACTAAAGCTTTTACTCATATCGGCAAAAATTTCATTGATATTCTCTCCAGAACTTGCCGTTGATTTAGTGATCTCATTAATATTGGTAATTAAATTACCCAATAAAGTATTTAATTTTAAACCAAATTTAGAACTCATTTTTTCATTAATTCGCTCTAATCCCGCCGCAAAAACTTTTTCTATTACTTGATCTACGGTTTCTTGAATAATTCCAAGTCGTAACTTTTTTAGATTTTCCGAAATTGTACTTCGAATATCCTCAAAATTCTTACTTAAATCTCCAATTTCCGTTTCCATAATTTTTTTTGATTCTTCCTCAATATCCTCAAGTACTCGGGTAACTGGTCTAATTTTATCAATTTCAGAGAGCCTTTTTTCAAAAGCAATTTTTTGGGCATTCATCTTTGATAGCATGTCTTGTTTTAAAGTATTCATGAAATCACCGTAATCTCGTAATGTCTTAAGACCTTCAGTTTTTTCTTCAAATTGAGAAAAAGATCCCTCTAACTGAGGTGAAATATTTTCTTTAATATTTCTTATATACGTATTAAAATCTTGTAATTGACCAATTAATGCAGCATAAGGAGGTAATGCAGCATAATGAGGAGTAGCTCCAATAATTTTTTTATATAGTCCTTTTTGAACAAATTTTTCCGCAATAACTTCGCAATCTTCTTTTGGTTTGCCAATTAAGATTGACATTTCTCCAAGAGATACAGCATCTCTACCTGTTGTTAAAAAATATAATTCTATTTCATCATCAGATAGTTCAATATCACTTAATACTTGTTTTGTTAATTCTTGAGAATAAGATACATCCTTCTCTAAAATATCCTCGACTTTGAAATTTGCAATTTCCAAGTTTTTATTTAAATACACTATTAATCTATGAGGAGGTGTTCCATGAACGTCCTCTTTTTTAATAGGAAATTTGGTTGTATTATTATATTCATCAGCTTTAATTTCAAACTTGATCTCTTCCAAACAAAGCTTACATGTGAAGGGAATTGAAACTTTATCTTTACCATTAAATAAATCCATCTCTTATCTTACACCTGTTTTTTCTCTCTAATTTTTTAATCACCAATCAACCTTTTCAGGGTATGTAACCTCTAATAATTCCAAGGCTTTTTTTGCAATTTCAATTGATATCTTTTGTTCTTTATCTTCAGATTTAAAAAATTCTCTAATTTTAGGTAATAAAAATTCGGGAAAAATAATAAGTGGCTTAATATCAGTAAGTAATATTACCCAACCTTGATCTTCTTTATCTTTAAGTGTTGTAACTATTTTTAAATCTTCTAAAGTGCTTAAAATAACCTCAATGTCAAACCAATCCGAGAAAATTTTAGGGAGTTTGTCCAATGGATAATAAGAATTTCTCATTAATGCTAAAAAATCATAACTATCCGGATTTAGAAGTATTCCGGCAATCTTTTTCATCTCTTCAACAGATTGTTTATTAATATCATAAGTTGAAAAATAATCTGCAACTTTATCTTTATATATATCATATAAATTTTTCTTATTTTCCCTTAAACGATTTAAAATATTTTCATTGGGTAATCTTGCCAATAAAATATCCTTAGTTAAAAACAAATATTCTCCCTTATTTTTGACGATTCCAGTTTCTTTGTCCTTTTCTCCTTTTATCCAATCACGTCGAATTAAATTTAATTCTAAGAATGGGTCAAGCAATACATCTATATTTATATTCGGTTTCATCCTTTCTAAGATACCTTTTAATTCTTTTTTTGCGATTGGGCGTTCTCGTAATATCTCTAATATTTTTAATCTCTCATCACTGTGAAAAATTAAAGATGCCTTCTGTAATTTATCTAATTGAGATAATCGATCAATTTGAAAAATAGTAAATTTTAATTCACTTTCTATTTTAGAATGAATTTTCTCAAGCAGAGAAATTTGTTTTAAAGGATTAATATTTATTAACTTCTTGAAAATTAAAAGTAATCTTTTTGCCATAGTATTAATTAGATCTTGGAATATTTCTACCTCATCATCCAGTTCAAAAAATGCAATCGTAATATATTTTGAACTATCACTCTCTTGTCTGTAATATGATACTACTTGATAAGGTGTTTCCTTCAATCTTCCTGTATAAAAATTACTAAATGCGCCTTTATCTTTAAATATCCCGGTTGTATGCTGATAAAATATACCAAAAATATCGTTTGTAGAAATTAATTCCGTATAATTGGATTCATTGAACTTTTTGTTATGAAAAATTAATTTTATTGGTCTAAATTCTGGCTCAATTTCGCCCGACTCTTCTTGATTTAGAATAAACTGAAAATTTAATATGCCTTGGATCATTCAAAATCATTCCCGGAAAGATTATTTAATATTAATTTTAGTATGCACATTAGATTTATTATAATCTTATACTATAATTATTATATTCAATCTTCATTAATATATTGTTTCCTTATGTTATACTGATTAAATTTAACAACAATAATTAATTTTATCGGAAACATTTAAATTCTTTTTTGTGCCGTATCTGAGAGAAAAAATAAAACCTATAAGCTAAAAATATTTTGCTTATAGAATTAACCAAGGAAATTTACCTAGAATGCAAATTAATTTAAAGAATGCAATTTTTTGCGTCATAAGATTTAAGAGATGAGTTATTGATGGTATACTCGCTGATTTCAAATGCAAATAAGATGATATAGTAGAATGTTATTTTTAAAAAATTTCATTTATTCGCAAATTAGGAGAAATGTAAATATTCGTTCCAATTTTCTTTTTTTTATTTTAAATTTTAAAATGCAAAATTACACTGTTTTTAACTTGTTACTTAAATATTTGTGAATATATATATAGATAGAATAGATTAAAATTTCTTAAAATGCCTATAAAGAAAATAGAAGAAATCCCGATAAAAGGGTTAAGTAAGGAATTACAATTAATTATCTTTTTTTATCAAGAATATAAAAGTAATAATAAAAAAATTGCAGCTGATCAAATTTTTAAAAGGTTTCCACCTCCGGGAAGTGTTTCTTATAACTTAGATAAATTAACAAAACTTGAATTTTTAAAAAAAGAAATTCTAAATGGCACTTCGCAAAAGTTGGGACAAACGAAGGTTATATACAGTATAAATCCAGACCGTCTTCCTGATATTGAACAATATTTAAAAGATAATCTATCACCTCTGAAGCCATTATTCTTAACATTATTTACCAACTCATCTGCTTCAGAATTGGAAGATAAAAACATTCTTAGACTTTTTGAAGATTTGAAATTTGAATTAAAATCATATTTAGAAGATTTAAAAATTAAAAATACTCCTAAACAAGTTAAAAAATTGTATGAGAAGATATATCGCTTTTTTCTTGATAATTCTTGAATCCAAAGAAATCTTCCTTCTATAGGCAATGTTAAATTTCATATATTTTTATTTTAAATTTTAAAATATAATCTTATTAAGTACCAAATACGACTCTAAAATTAAATTATTACTGTTTATTAAACCTATGAAGAGTCAAAAACTTTTTAATAAATTAACAAAAGAGTTTAAATATTAGATTGATATTAATAAAATTAAATAGAAAGTTACTAAAAAGGGAGATATTAAAAAAATAAAGGTGAATTTATTTTGAAAAGAATATTTAACCGAAATTATAAAAAAATCTTAATTCTTAGCAGTTTAATGATTATATTATATCTAAATTTTATTACTTTTGGTAATATCATAAATGAGAATGTTTATTTTAATCACTATAATGACGAGACAAATGAGTTTTTTCAAAATGATCGTATAAGGTCTCAAGATTATTTTGAGGAGCATTTTGATAATATAGAATGGCTTAAAAATAATACTTTTGATCCCCCCGTAACTGAATGGTATAATACAACAGCAGGAGATATTACAGATGTAAATGCATCATTAAGTCCAGGTG
>JAHLWE010000119.1 GCA_019058135.1 Promethearchaeota archaeon
GATGGAAATTTAACGCGCATTTCATCATTAAAAGTTCATTTAAAAAATAAAAGCAATACTATTTATGATACTGTAGATCAGTATGAAAAAGGATTAGGTTCAAAAATAAAAGAGACAATTAAAGAAGTTAAAAAACTAGTTTTATTGAGAGAAATTATAAACCTTCATAATATTAATGGCATTAAAAGCATGAACCAGATAAGAACAATGGTTAAACAAATAAAATCTGGAAAAGATATCCTATCTCCACGTGGATTACCAAATATTAAATTAGTAAAGACGAAGCAATCGGAATGGATCTTATTTGATGGACACCATTCTTTACTTTCTTACATGATTGCTGGAAGGACATATTTACATGAGGTCCCTCATTTTGTTATTGAAGACGAGAATGGTCATGTAAATGATAAAGAAATTCTTATATTTTTTGGAATTCATTCCAAACAATTAAATGATTCTAATTGGAGAAAATATGTAATAAATTGGCAAGCACCGAAAGATAGACAATTATGTAAACGAGAGCAAAAAAATATGGGTGAGCTCTTAGATTCAATTAGTGTTTTTTACAATATTATAGGCAGAAAGCCACTGCCTTTAGGCAATGGATGAATGCCGATAAATCAATAAATTAGGGAGGTTATTTAGAATAAAAAGTAATTAAGCTATACTAACACCAATGCATTACAATCGAGAACCTCACTAAGTTTATTCATTGATTTATCATTGAAGATCAAATGGGGAAACCGGCTCATGAAGATTAATAAAGCGATTAAGATTCGTATCTATCCTAATAAATATCAACAAGAGCTATTAGAAAAGACTTTTGGATGCTGTCGGTTACTTTGGAATCAGATGTTGGCGGAACGGAATGAGGTTTGTCGGAGGCTTAAAGATAATCCCGAAATCCTAAGAAATTATAGATATAAAACAGAAAAAGACTATAAAACTCGGTTTAAATTTATGAAAGAAGTCGACAGTAAGGCTCTACAATCCACTACTCGAAACCTCATTGAAGCTTTTAAGAACTTTTTTAATGGTTTGAAGGAAATCCGTAAGGTCGGGTACCCAAGATTCAAATCCAAGAAAAATAAACAATCGTACACGACTTACAACGTTAACAACAACATTAAAATTAATTTTGAGCAGAAGCGTATCAAACTCCCAAAAATTAACATGTGGATCAAATATAGGGATGAGCGAGTCTTTGTTGAGCCGATTCGTCACGTCACCGTTTCGAAAACCAAGAGCGGTAAGTATTACGTGGCAATTTTAGTTGAGCAAGAGCTTGATGTGTATCCCTTAACTCAAGTTCATGAAAATTGCATTGGAGCCTTTGACATGTCCGCTTCTGAGTTTTTAGTAAGTGAAAAAGAGCATTATATTAATCCCCGTTTCTATCGAAGCGCTGAGGCGAAATTAAGACGACTACATCGACAATTATCTGGTAAAAAGAAAGGATCGAAGAATCAATGGAAAACACGTCTTCGGTTAGTACGCTATTATGAAAAAATTTATAAAAGAAAATATGATTGGGTACATAAAAAAACTCTCGATCTTTCTCAAAGGCATGATGCGGTGATCTTGGAGGATCTCAATATTCGAGGAATGCAAAAATTTAATGGGGGATTATCCAAATCAGTTTCATTAGATTTTTCATGGCATCAATTCAAGACTTTATTGGAATATAAGCTAAGATGGCGAGGAAAACATTATCAAGAAGTAGATCGGTTTTTTCCTTCAAGTAAAATGTGTTCTGTCTGCGGTCATAAAAATGAGAACTTAACATTAGCAGATCGAGATTGGATTTGTCCCAAATGCGGCACTCAACACCAGCGGGATGAAAATGCTTCGGTGAATCTTAAGATGGAAGGAATACGCCTCTTACAAGAGAAAGGTATCGTGGTCATTAGATGATAACTCACCTACCGTGGGAACCACGGGAAGTCACGCTTGTGGAGATCGTGTAAGACGTCCTTTTGGATGCAGTGGTCGAAGAAACAAGAATCCATCACCTGAAGGTGATGGTAGTTCAAAATAAAAACAGAAATTATAACATAGTTGATGTATGAAATAAATTTTGCATATTCAAAACTTCTTTGAATATTATTTCGAATTAGAGAAATAAGTATAAAAATATATTTTTTTAGATTTATATCGATTATTTCACGAAAAATTATCAATATTACTATATTACAAATTCCTATGCTTTAAGATTTTCCTATAATTTTATTCAAGATTAGGCATTTTATTGTATATTTCTTCCATTATATCTCTTAGAAAAATGATAAATTTATCAATAAAATCATAAAATTCCGTATCATCAATTTTAATAAGTAATAATTTTTTTTCTTCATCCCATTCGAAAATATCTCCTGAAATAATCATTTTTTTATTTTCTTTTAAATTTTTTTTGTATTTATCATAGAGATTTAAGGAAAACAAAGTCTTTTTGATAATGTAGTTTCTTATCTTTTTAAAATCAATTGGATTCTTTTTTAGTATAGTATATATATCGATAAAATCTCCAGGTTTTGGACTCATTCTTGTAAGAATAGCCCTAACTTTTTCGCAAAATATTTCTCTAATATTATATATTGGAAATGTTATTATTTTCGAGAATTCTTTAACCTCATAGGGATATAAAAATTTAAGCTCTTTATTTTCTGGAATTATATTTTGTAGTTTTCCTAATTTAGGTTTAAATTTTAGACATTCAATAAAATTAATTTGGATTTTTATATACATTTGAATATTTAAAATTTCAGAGATGAAATATAATTTAAAAGAAACCATTTTATTTCCACCACCAAATTCAAAATATCTTTCATTAGATTTATTAGCAACAAAATCCAAATCGTTTTTTTTACATATCTCTTCAATTATTTGGGCAATTTTGTCAATTAATCTGGACAAATCTCTTCTTAATTGTTTTGCTGATTTATTTTTAAATACATTTTGATTTCTCCATGTAAAATCTATATCCTTAGAGAATCTATAATAATCAAAATAATTTTTTATTAGGCATGTTCCACCCTTAAATAAAAAATTTCTACAAAAAAATTCATTTTGAGAAAGTGCAAAAAGAAGTTTGCTAAGTAATAAATCTACTTCTATTAATTCTCTATGTTCATTTTTCAGTAATTTACTTAATTCATCAATAAATTTCTTCAAATA
>JAHLWE010000120.1 GCA_019058135.1 Promethearchaeota archaeon
CTTTAACGCCTTCTGTTCGATCAACAATAAAAAGACTTAAAGATTCACGAGGTGGTTTTTCGGGATTTGTTTTCGCATATACTAAAAAGTAATCTGCCCCTTCAGCTCCTACAACAAATCTTTTTTCTCCATTTAAGATATATTTATCCCCTTTTTTTTCTGCTGTGCATGTAGCGCCGAAAAAATCGCTGCCTCCTCTGGGTTCGGTCAGAGCTTCCGCGTTGAAAATCTTACCTTCTAAAGTTGGCTTTAGATATTTCATTTTTTGCTCTTCGGTACCAAAAATATGAATTGCTTCACCGCAAATCGAAACTAAGGCAAATAAACATCCGAGTGACGCTCCCAAAACCCCAATTTCCTCAAGTGCTAAGACTTCAGCCTCCCAATTTAATCCTTGACCGCCATATTTTTTATCGAATCTTAAGCCTAAAAGACCGTGTTTAGCTAAATTTTGAACATATTCTTTGGGATATATTACCTCATCTCTATCCATTTGTTTTAGCAATGAATGAGGGACTTCATCTCTGACAAAAGCCCGAACTTTATCCCTTAATTTTTTATAATCATCACTAATTAAATAGTCAAACATGTGAGAAAATAATACTCACAATCATTAAAATCTATTTATAAAAATCGATTTGAGTTTCTTTGATATTTCTGGAGCTTGTAATTTGGTTTGCTATTTTATCGTATTTATCAATAAAATCTTGTGATAATGAAGATTTAACTTTAGTGATCGCAAATTCGAAATGGCGCCGCTCAACTATATCGAAATCTTCTTTTTTTTCTCGTATAGCTTGCATACCTGCTTCTCTAACTAAATTTTCAAGATCAGCTCCACTATATCCTTCTGTTTGATCGGTCATTTTTTCCAGGGAAACATCATCTGCTAAAGGCATATTTTTAGTATGAACTTCTAGAATTTTTAATCGACTGTCTCTATCCGGAGCATGGCAATATAATAGACGATCGAACCTTCCTGGTCTTAATAATGCAGGGTCTACCATATCAGGCCGATTTGTGCTCGCGATCACTACAATTCCTTCTCTTTTTTCAAGGCCATCCATTTCAACTAAAATTTGGTTGACGATGGATTCAAATACATGAGATCCTTCAAAACCACCCCTTCCAGAAGTTATAGCATCAATCTCATCAAAATATACAATTGAAGGTGCGGCTAGACGTGCTTTTCTAAAGATTTCTCGAATTGTTTTTTCACTTTCACCAACCCATTTTGAGAATATTTCCGGACCTTTAATTGAAATAAAATTACATTTACTCTCAGTAGCAACTGCTTTCGCCAGTAAAGTTTTCCCACATCCGGGCGGACCAAAAAGTAGAACCCCATTTATTGTTCTAATGCCAGCTTTTTTAAATAATTCTGGGAAACTCAAAGGCCATTCAATTGCTTCTACTAATTCTTCTTTAATGTCCTCTAAACCTCCAACATCTTCCCATTGTACATTGGGAACTTCTATCATAATTTCTCTCATTGCACTCGGTTCGATTGAATTAATTGCCCGAACAAAGTCTTCGTCTTTAATTATTAATTCTTGAATAATTTCAGGAGGTATAGGCTCATCAAGATTTATTTTAGGTAATATTCTACGTAATGAATACATTGCCGCTTCTCTACATACGGCCATAATATCAGCTCCAACAAAACCGTAAGTGATTTCAGAGTAGTAATCAAGTCTTATATCATTTTCTAAGGGCATGCCTCTTGTGTGAATCTGTAAGATTTCTTTTCTCCCCTTACTATCTGGGACTTTAAATTCTATTTCTCTGTCAAATCGACCTGGTCGTCTAAGAGCTTCATCTATACTATTGATTCTATTAGTTGCACCAATGCATATCACTTCACCTCTACTTGTAAGGCCATCTAACAAGGATAATAATTGAGAAACAACTCTTCTTTCAACTTCACCCATAGCTTCACTACGTTTTGGTGCAATAGAATCGATTTCATCAATAAAAATTATAGAGGGAGCTTTTTCTTCGGCTTCTCGAAAAATATTTCGTAATCTACCTTCAGAAGCACCGTAAAATTTGCTCATTATCTCCGGTCCATTTATATGGATAAAATGAGCAGTCGATTCTTGAGAAACAGCTTTTGCCATAAGGGTTTTGCCGGTACCAGATGGACCATATAGTAATACACCTTTAGGTGGATCAATATTTAACCTGTGAAAAAGTTCGGGGTGTTTTAAAGGAAGTTCAACCATTTCTCTAACTTTTTGGATTTCTTCGGTTAACCCGCCAATGTCGTCATAGGTAACAATATCTCCTGAAACATTTAATAACGCAACTCTTTTATTTATTCTAATCCTTGTATTTTGTGAAATGATTACTACTTTACCAGAAGGTTCAGTATTATCAACAATTAACCTTAATGTCCCAGGAGTTCCCTTACTTCTCACAGAACCTCTCATGAATGGAAACATCTTAGCGAATTCCCTCATTGGATCGTCTGGATCACTGGATTGAAACATAGCTCCCATAATACTGATGATATCTCCAATAACAATAGGTTTTTGAAGTAATTTAGTTTTAATTGTTTTGGCTTGTCTTTTCAAATCAATGTCTGGTCGGGTTGGAGTCAAGGCAACTTCTCTTGCTTCATCAACTTCTGCTTTTTTGATTGTTACAGTTTCACCAATTGTAGCACCGGAATTAAGTCGAATTAATCCATCTATTTTAATCGTCCCCTTACCTTTATCTTCTCTAGAAGAAACCACAAGTCCTGCAGTTTTTTTCTTTCCAAAGATTTCAATAATATCTCCATTGGATAATCCCATTTTTTCAATAATAGCACTATCTACATAACATAAACTCCTACCACTTCTCTCTAGTTCAAGCTTTTCAATTCTTAAAGAAGCTTTAGTTAAAAATTCCGACATTTTATAGAATCTCTTATTGATATAAAATAATCCTTCAAAATAAAGAGATATAAATTATTACTTTTAAAATTCTCTTAATTTTAAGAATAAAAAACAAAGATAGAATAAAATTTTTTCTACTTTATTTAATCAATTTTTCTAGTTTATTTCTTATGAGTTTTTCAAATTTATTAACGAGTTCGCTAACGCTTAAATCAGAATTAACATTTTTATTGATAAATTGCTTTCTGAAATTACTAATTTTTTTTCCATTAGATTGAATTCTTTGTTCTTTTAACATTTTTGAAACCATTTTTCGAGTAAATATATCGAGTTCTCGCTTTTTATTTTCTATTTTCTCACCAACCTTTTTTATTTTTAACCTTTGAAAACTTTCTTCTAATAAATTAAGGTTAATTTCAATGATATTCAAAATTTCATCGGAAATTTCATCTAAATTTTTTGAGATACTTAAATCGACAGAATATATTGGAAAATCCCAATTATAATGGTCAAATTTATCAATTTTTTCTTGGATTTTATAGATAACTTCATCTGGAATTATAGAACCTCTTTTTTTATTCCATTCTAAACAGGTTTTTAATGGAGTACTTAAATGCACTATAAAAAAGCGTATTTTTAAATTGTTAGCAATTAATTTTAAATCATGACGCATACTGCGATAGTAATTTAAGTCATCACTGATAACAATTCTTTTTTGTTCAAGTTCTTTTCTTACCTTTTCTAAATTTTTCTTTCGAATTTTTGGTTCTATAGTATAATCAAATTCCACGCTATTTTCAGTTATTATGCTTCTAATTAAATCAGGATCAATAATCGATATGTGATCTTCGTTTACTTTAAATTTTTGTATCATTTTCTTTTTAATCGCGTTTGCTAATGTGGATTTACCTGAAGCTGGAAGACCAACTAATGCGATCAAAAAACTGAGATTATCCAAAAATTAGCACTTACAATTGTTTAGTTTTTATTAATTCTATTTTTTCTTTCTTATGTAAAGATTTAATTTCTCTTTCTCTCCTCATTGCTTCAATTTGTTTCGGATAAGTTTCTATATACTTTAAAGTTAATTTTTTATTACGACAAAATTTTGCGCCCTTTCCATTTTGATGTTCTAAAAATCTCCTATGCAAATTATTAGTATAACCGGTATAATACTGATGCCGTCCTTTTGAATCAATGCATTCTATGATGTATACATAGTAAATTGACATTAATAATTACCTAATTTAATGTATTATCAAATTAATTTATATTTTTATTGATTGTTAATTATCATTTTTAAAAACAAAAATTAAAACGAAGTAAAAATTTTCAAATTATAATAATTAACAAGATTTTTTTGGAAAAATATGTCCAAACCTATAAAGATCCCAGAACCTGAAAAAGAATTAGAATTTATAGATGTTCACTGTCATCTCCCATTTACACGACCCAGAGATGATAAATTACCTTCAGATGAGAAGCAGTATAAAAAATTTTTTGAAATGGGTGGAAAGTATTTAATTACGTGCTCTATTGATATTCTTACTCTTAAATTAGTTTTAAATTTTATAAAAAATAAAGAAAATATTGGTTTTACGTGTGGCTGGGCACCTCAAACCGTTACTTACACACCAAAAGATAAATATGATAAAGAATGGAAAGAATGGGTAGAATATGTTAAAAGCAATCCAGATCAATTTTTAGCTATTGGAGAAATTGGTTTAGATTTCCATCATGCAAAAATGACAGAAAAAAGAAACAGGCAAATTGAAGAATTACGAAAAATTTTTGAACTTACAATAGATTTAGATAAACCTTATGTTTTACATGTGCGAAATGCTGCAGCACACGAGTTTGATAAACAGAATCCAAAACATCGATATAATCAGAAAGATGGAGCTAATAAAGAGATATTAAATATACTTAAAGAGTTTAATATTAAATCAGAAAATGTTATGTGGCATTGTTTTTCAGGACCAGACAATTATGGACTTCTATTAGGACATAAAGGATATATATTATCAGTTCCAAGCTCAGCTTATAGTAATAAAAGGTGGCGTAATGCTACTAAAAATGTTCCATTAAAATCTTTAGTTACGGAAACTGATAGTTATTATCAACATCCATATTTACGAGGTCCAGTCAATGTACCCTCGAATGTAAGGTATACTATTGCTGCTTTGGCCCATTCACATAATACTTCTCAGAAAATAATAAGTGAAAAAACCATTAAAAATGCAATAAAATTCTATAGATTAGAAATTGATTAATAACATCATCTAAATGTTATATGTATATATTTTAATTTAAAATATATATTGATAGATTAGAGATTAATTTTTTAACATTGATAGAGAGGAAAAAAAAAATTGCCTCAAGGAATCTTTCTAATTAAGTGGAATCAGTTGAAAGGTGGAATTATTTCTTTAAAAATCCCAGAGGACATGGAAGTTCCTGAAAATATTGTGCAGCAAATTCAAATAAGCCACAATTTCACTCCAAGTTATATGATTACAGAGGAAGCAGAATGGAATTCAGTTTCATTTTATAACGATGAAAAAGAAATCATTATTGTGTTTAAACTCGATAAATATGAAGAAGGACAAGATTTTATTCAATTATTACATGAGATTGATGAAAGATTAAAAGTTCTTGAAGAAGATGAGATAAAAAAAGAAATTAATAAATTTTTTCAAATCAGTTTTACAGTTTTTAAAACAAGGGATGAAGTGATAAGTAAATTAGCTAATGATGTGATGCAATTAAAGACATTCCAGCATGATGTTAATATAAGGATAGATATGATTTTAAACAAAGGAAAACTCAAAACCATGTTTAAAATCCTAACTTTTCTTATAAATAAAGAAAATTGTTCCTTTAACGAGTTAAAAGAATATTTAGAAATTAAAGATTCTAGTTTGCATAAAGCATTAAAAAAATTAGAAAAACAAAAATTAATCATACGTAATAAAGAGAAAGACTGGATTTATATTGATTAATAAGTAACGTCCCATGAAAATGATTTAATCTTTATTATAATAGAATTTATTCTCTAAAATCTTTTGTTACTTACTTTTTCTCCTCTGTTTCTTTCTCTTCTTCCTCCTTTACTTCTTCCCCTTCTTTGACTTCTTTTTCTTCTTCCTTTTCTACTTCTTCCTCTATTTCTTCAAGAATTTTTACATCCTTTGGAACTAATTTGAATCCATCCTTTGCACAGAATTTTGAAGTTAATTTATTGTTTGTAAAACAAATTGGACATATTCTATAGGAATTTTGATAAGTTTTAATTGAGCTTTTGATATCTCCAAGTTTTTGAATTATTTTTTTATTTTTTTCTATTTCAATTAAAGAATCGATAAATTTTTCATCTACTTTATTAGCGGAGGTTTTGATTAATTTTTGGATCAGGCTTATTAATCCTTCTTTTAATTTTTTCTCATTATATTGCACTTTAATTTCATTCAAGATGTCATCTGAGTGATCCTGAATAAGTAGTGCTAACACTTTTGCTAATCCTAGTATTAAATCAGGATAAAAAGAGACTCTAATTATATTCGGGAGTAAGGCTTTGAATATATTAAAATCAGAAAATCCGAATCTACCTAGTGCCTGAATAACAAAACTTCTAAATTGTATATTTTTTATTGAAATTAGCTTTTGAATTCTAGTGTGAAATTCTTCGAATTTGGAAAGATCATATAAGCTTAAACACCCAATTGCCTTTATTGCCTCAATTCTTGATGCAATAATCTCACTTTTAGACATTTTCTTTATTGTTGGAAGGATAACATCAATAAATTTTGGTTCTGAATCAACTAAATTTTCAAAAAAGCTGTAAATTTCCGCTTGATTATCATATTCCGAATTGAATATTGTTTTATTTCCAAGGATCTCTGCAACCCAACAATAATTTTTAAAAAAATCTTCTTTATTATTATTAAAGTAAATAGAGACCAGTCTTATTGCAAATTTAAGAGCATCTTGGTCTTTAGATTATTTTAAAGTTTGAATAATTGAATACCAAGGATTAGACTCATCAACTTCAGTTTTAAGATTTATTTTTTCTTGAATAAAAGTATTA
>JAHLWE010000121.1 GCA_019058135.1 Promethearchaeota archaeon
ATTCCTGGATAATTTTAAATGTCTCTGTACTTCCAACGCCTCTGCCTCCAGATATAATAATATCAGCTTCATCAATTGATTTTACACCTGGTATTGATGTCTTTTTCTTTTCTTTTACTATTGTCTTAAAAGAATCAACATTAATATTAACAGGTTCTTTAATAACTTCCGCACTTTCATTTTGTTTTGGTTCTGCCTTTTCCATCATTTTAGCTCTTATTGTTGCCATTTGTGGTCGAGTATTTGAACAAATAATATCTGCTAAGATATTATCGCCATACACCGGGCGAGTCATTAATAATTTACCATTTTGTATAGTTAATTTTATACAATCAGCTGCGAGCCCCAATTTTAGTGTGGAAGCAACCCTTGGTGCTAAATCCCTTCCAATTTTTGTGGCTGGGAATAGTAAAATATTTGGTTTATACTTTAGAATTATCCTAGTAAGAATGGAAGTATATATTTCTGTGTTATATTCTTTAAGGGCATCATCTTCAGCAATAAATATTTTATTTGCACCAAAAGTAGAGAGTACATTACAGAATTTTCTTATTTCGCTTCCAATAATCACAGCACAAATATCTTGCTTTAATTCATTTGCAAGTTCTTTTGCTTTACCAAGCAATTCTAAAGTAATTTCTCTTATTTCGTTATTCTTAATCTCAGCAAATACCCATACATCTTGATAACTAGAAAAATTATCTCTTATAGACTCTATTTTAAATCACCTTATCCTTAGTTAATAATTCAATAAGCTTTTCAACTGCAGTTATAGGTTCTTCAACAATCATAATACCTTTTTCTCTTGGAGGAGGATAATAAACTTTAGTAATCTGTATTAACGATCCTACCGAGCCGTATTTATCTCTGGGACCTCCTAAATTTTCAAAATTCCATATGATACATGGTTTATTTTGAGCTGCTATTATATTTCGCAAAGGTGGGAGGCTTGGTGTAAATGATGATGGAGGTATCCCCGTTAAGAGCACTGGGATTTGTGATTCTACTATTTTAAATCCATCATCTGTTTGTGATTTTACCAATAATTTCTTTCCTTCAAATTTATCTATGCTTTCTACATAAGTGACTTGCGGTATTTTGAGCTGAGCGGCTAATTCGGGACCAACTTGAGCTGTATTACCATCAACTGTTTGTTGTCCACAAAAAATTATATCAAAATCTCCAATCTTATTGATTACTTTAGAAAGAGTGTAGGCTGTGGCAAAAGTATCAGATCCTATAAAGACATTGTCACTGAGCAAAATAGCTTTATCAGCACCAAGTGCAAGACATTTCATTAAAACCTTTTTCGTTTGAGGTGTTCCTATTGAAATTGCAATGATTTCATCCTCATCTTTCTTCAACTTTAAAGCTTCCTCCAATATGAATTGGTCAAAGGGATTTAAGGTGGTTGAAATGCTTTCATCCTGAATTTTATTATTTTTAAGATCAAATTTTACATCTATTGATTCAGGAACCTCTTTCACACAAACTATAAATCTCACAATAATATCCACTAATTTTTTTTTAATCTTTATTTCCTTAAAATAATAATATAAAATAATAAAAAAAATTTTAAAAGATTATTCTTTTCACTTGTAGGCAATAAATTCCTTGCCAAGTAGCTCTCTAGCTACGATCATCTTCATCATTTCTTTTGAACCTTCTGCAAGCGCAAAAGACCTTATAGCTCTCCAAGCGGCTTGGTCTGGACACTCTTTAGAATAGCCAAATGCTCCCTGCCATTGCATTACATCATTTATAGCATTGCAAGCCCAATCAGATGCAAACATTTTTGCCATAGCAATTGCTTTACTTGTTTCAAATCTGGATCCCTTTCCTTGTTGTTCTCTGTCAATAGTCCATAATGATTTATATGCCAAATCTCTTAACATATTAAGCCTAGTATAATGTTCTGCTAGTCTGAAGTTTATTTCCTCAAATTTTCCAATAGCAGTACCAAAACATTTTCTTTCTTTAATGTAATTCATACCGTTTTCTAATGATTTTAGACCTGCTGCTGCGCATATTACTGCAATTAATCCCCTTGCAAATTCGTACCCCTCGTGTACAATGTAAAACCCCTTGTTTTCTTCTCCTAATATATAATACTTCGGAATTTTTACATTATCTATTGCAAATCCACCACAGGATATACCCTCTCTGCCTAAATCATCAATATAAGTTGGGGTAATACCATCAGCAGTAAGAGGTAAATAAAACATTGTCATACCTCTAGTGCCAAGTTCTGGGTTCTGCTTCGCAATTGTAAGATGTCCTCCACCACCTTCTGCAGCTTCGCGTACCCCACTTATATACATTTTCTCTCCATTTACAATATAACCATCACCTTCCTTTTTGATCATAGTTCTAGTTCCTCCTACATCTGACCCGGCATCACTTTCAGTTGTAGCGATTCCAAGAAAATATTCTCCCGCAATAACTTTTGGAAATACCTCTTTTTTTGCTTCTTCTGTTCCATATTTATTGAGAACAAAACCCCATGCTGCTTGAACGAGATAAAAAACAGGTATTGAACCCGTAGGATCTGCTCTTGCCAGCTCTTCTCCTATAACACCAGCGCTCACGGCATCAAGTCCTGAACCACCATATTCTGGTGAAGCTGTACATCCAAGAAGACCAAGTTCGGCCATTCCTTTCTTGATTTCTATGGATATCTCCCTAGTTTTTTCCATTTCGAGAGCAACGGGTGTAATTTTCCTTTGACAATACTCCCTTACACTTTCTCTGAACATTTCTTGTTCTTCAGTAAATTTAAGTTCCATTTTTTTTTCCTCCTATGTGATTTATTCAACTTTTTGTGTATACTGTTTTGAAATTTAATTTTAATTAATTTTAATTGACAAAATTTTTATTTAATTTTATTTAGTTTTAATTTTAATTAATTTTAATTTTACTGACAAATGTTTAAATAATTTAAACATTATCAAAAAAAATTATCCTAATGTAAATGCTAATTTTTAATTTGTTTTCGTAATTATTTTTAATCGGTTGCTTTTGAGTTGAAATTAATGATAGATAAGGAAGAAGAAAAAAGACTTTCCGAAGATTTAAAAAGATGGAAAGAAAAAATTAAGAAATTTGACTTGGAAAATATTGAAAATAGTTCGTATTTTCAATTAAAACCCATATATACACCTTTAGATCTGAAAGATACTACTTATGGTGATATTAATTTACCAGGGGAGTTTCCTTTCACAAGAGGACCATATTCAACAATGTACAGAGGGAGATTGTGGACAATGCGTCAGTATAGTGGCTTTCAAAACGCTAAATTAACGAATCAACGGTATAAATATTTACTTGAACATGGTCAGACTGGTTTAAGTGTCGCTTTTGATTTATGTACCCAGATGGGTTTTGATAGTGACCATATTTTAGCTCAAGGAGAGGTTGGAAAGACTGGAGTGCCAATTTCCTCATTAAAGGATATGGAAGATCTTTTTGAAGGTATTCCGTTAGACCAAGTTAGCACCTCTATGACCATCAATGCTCCTACTGCTATAATTCTTGCGATGTATATCGCATTGGCTGAAAAACAAGGTGTATCTATATATAAATTACGTGGAACTGTGCAAAATGATATTTTAAAAGAATATATTGCTAGAAATACCTATATTTTCCCACCCATCCCATCTATGAGGTTAGTTGCCGATGTAATCGAGTATTGTTCAAAAAAAATCCCTCGTTTTAATACAATAAGCATTTCAGGTTATCACATTCGAGAAGCTGGAGCAACAGCAGTTCAGGAGATTGCCTTTACTTTAATAAATGCAATAGAGTATGTAGAAGAGGTATTAAAACGGGGTTTGGATATTGATCAATTTGCAAGTCGATTAGCTTTCTTCTTTTGTACTTATAATGACTTTTTTGAAGAAATTGCTAAATTTAGGGCTGCAAGAAGAATATGGGCTAAAATAATAAAAAACAGATTTAAAGCAAAAAATTTAAAATCAATGCAATTAAGATTTCATGCTCAAACTATCGGTTCCTCATTAACAGCCCAACAACCCGATGTGAATTTAATAAGAGTTGCCATTCAAACTCTTGCTTCTGTATTGGGAGGTGCGCAATCAATTCATTCAAGTAGTAGAGATGAAGCCCTAAGTCTTCCAAGTGAAGATTCTGTACGTTTATCATTACGAACTCAACAAGTAATCGCATATGAAACTGGTGCTGGAAATGTAATAGATCCAATTGGTGGATCATACTATTTGGAATCACTGACAAATCAAATGGAAGAGGAGGCATTTAAAATAATTAAAAAAATCGAAGAACAAGGAGGCGCAATTAATGCAATAGAAAACGGTTATATTCAAAAAGAAATCCAAGAAAATGCATATAAAATACAACAATCCATTGAAAAGGGAGAACAAATTGTAATTGGAGTAAATAAATTTCAAATTGAGAAAGAAGATTTAAAATTGGAGATTTTAAAATCAGATCTGGAAATTGAACGACAACAGATTGATAAATTAAAGAAAATAAAAGAATCAAGAGATAACAATCTTGTGCATGAGACACTTATTAAAATCAAAGAAGTTGCTAAAACTGATGAGAATTTAATGCCTTACTTGATAAATGCCGTAAAAGTCTATGCTACTACTGGGGAAATTTGTGATATATTAAAAGAAGTCTTTGGAACTTATAAAATGACAATCATCTTTTAAAAATTTTATAATAACTTTTTCACACTTTAAATCCTTTCTATAGATATTTTCAAAAGTAAGATAAATGTTAAAGAATTACAATTTAAATATCTTTTAAACAAATTAATAATCATTTATAATTAATATAAAAACAATAATTCAAACTATTTTGATTGTGATGTAAATGGAAGGACATGTTCATTTTGAAGATTTAAATTTGGAATATGGATATTCTTGTATGCCTAAAAGATTGCATTACTATTCCAATGAAGAAAATGATTTCCGGATGGAAGTACGCAAGTGGTGCAAAGAAAATGTTGAACCTGTGACAGAAAAAATTGATAGGGAGAGAAATTATGAGCTTGTAGTTGAAACTTTACTAAAAATGAAGCCTTATTTAAATATAATTATCCCAGAAGAGGCTGGAGGTCTTGGTAAAGGGGTTTTATATCGTACTATTTTTGGTGAAGAATTAACTGCTTTCAATTATGCATTAGCAAGTACATTTGGAGCCTCTTCATGTTTATTTGCTGGTCCCGTAATAGAATTTGGGACTCAAGACCAAAAGAAGAAATATCTTTCAGGAATAGCTGATGGTACAAAAATTGGTGCCATAGGCATAACTGAACCCACGGGGGGATCTGATGCAATTGGTGGAATGAAATTAAAAGCTAGAAGAGAAGGGGATCATTATCTTCTCAATGGAGAGAAATGTTTCATAACAAATGGCAGTGTGGCTGATTATATTTGCTTATATGCAATAACAAATGATAAAGTAAGACCTCATCAAGGTATGACGGCATTTATATTTGAAACTGATACTCCAGGTTTTGTAGTTGTCAAAGATTATAAGCATTTGGGACGCAGAGGAATGCCTAATTCACATCTGCGATTTAATAATTGTAAGGTGCCAGTTGAAAATATACTTCATAAAGAAAATGCGGGATTAGATGTATTACTTTTTGGTCTTGATGGGGAACGCACTTTCACTGCGTCTCAATATCTCGGTCTCTCAAGAAGTGCATTTGAAGTGGCATATAAATACGCACATAGACGTGTGCAATTTAGAAAACCTCTTTATTCATTTGAAGGGATTTCATTTAAACTTAGTGAAATGTTTATGTCTATAGAGCTAAATAGAATGGCAGTAACTCAAATTGCCAGAATACTTGATGATGGTCATTATTGTAGAGCTTCAGTAGCTGCAATTAAGGCCCGAACTGCAGATGATTCAGTTAAAATTACTCAAGAAGCCATACAGATTGTTGGAGGACTTGGATACACTGATGAATATCCATTAGAACGGTATTATCGAGATGCAAAAGTAGGACAAATATCAGCTGGTACTGCAGAAATTATGAGATATCTTATTTCAAGAGAATTGATTAGAATGTGGGGTAAATAAAAAAAAAGGGAGATTAATGATGGAAGAAAAAATTGAATTAGTAATCAAAGATAATATCGCAACGATAAAATTTATTGATCCAGAGAATTATAATCCTTTAAATAAAGAAACGGGGAAAGAATTATTAGATATTTTAGAATCTCTTCGAGATAATAGTGATGTAAGATGTCTAATAATTACTGGCTCAGGAAAAGCTTTTTCAGCAGGCGGAGATATAAAACAATTTAAGTCAAGTATTGAAAGTGGAACACCAGGTCAATTAATGGATGATTTGACACGAGATCTTTACAAAATTGCATTAATCTTACGCCTTTACCCAAAGCCAGTTATAGCTGCCGTAAATGGTTGGGCTGTTGGAGCAGGGATGAACCTTGCGCTTTCATGTGATATTATAATTGCTTCAGAATATGCAAGATTTAGACAATCCTTTTGTAAACTTGCTTTAATTCCTGGATTTGCCGGAACAATCTTATTAAGTCGCCAAATCCCTTGGCAACAAGCAGTAGAAATGTCTTTTTTTGGAGATACTTATTCCGCAGAACAAATGAAAAAACTTGGATTTATTAATGAAATTGTCCCTGCAGAAAAATTAGAAGAGGTTTCACATAATTGGGCTCAAAAATTTGCTAAAGGACCAACCTTAACCTATGCAAGAACGAAAAAACTATTTTTTGAAGCACTTAGCACACCACTTGAAGAACATCTTGAAAATGAAAGACAAATGCAAATAAAATCAGCTGAATCAGAAGATTATAAAATTGGTGTATTTGCATTAAATAACAAAAAAGAACCTGTTTTTATTGGAAAATAGAATTGTTTAAGTGATAAAAATGCCAGAATTAAGAGAAGTTGTTATTGTGGATTATTTACGTACCCCAATGTCTAGAAGTCGTCCCAACCAACCAGAGCGAGATGTATTTCATCAAATCCCAGCTGATAAATTACTCTCATTAGTAATTAAAGAAATAATAGCAAGAGCAAAGTTTAATCCCACCAAAATTGATGAAGTGATCACAGGTTGTGCTAATCAAGTAAAAGAAAATTTTCTTTATGGAGGTCGCCATACTGTTTTTTTAGCAGAATTACCTGAAACGGTTGCTGCTATGGGTATTGATCGACAATGTGCATCGAGTATGACATGTATTCATATCGGTGCTATGGAGATCGCAACAGGAAACTCAGAAATGGTTATTGCTGGTGGTATGGAACATATGACAAGAATTCCCCGTGGAACTGATTTAACTGCCCGGCATTATGAATTAACTGATGAAAAAATGTTTCCAAACCACGCAAAATATGATTTAAAAACCGGATACTCAATGATTCAGACGGCACAAAAATTATGGGAACAGAATCCTGATATAACTCGGGAGGATATGGATTATTGGAGTCTTACTTCTCATGAAAGGGCTGTTAAAGCGCGAGATGAGGGATTTTTTGACGAAGAAATCCTTCCAATTGAAGTAAACCTTCCAGATGGGAATAAAAAGATGATTAAATATGACCAATCAATACGAGAAGGATCCAATATGGAAACTATGAAAAAGCTTCGTCTTGATTCAGAAGGAATTGAAAGAGATGCTCAGATTACTCCGGGAAATTCATCTCCACTGAATACAGGTGCAGGATGTTGCGTCATTATGTCACAATCGCTTGCTGACGAGATCGGAATTAAACCTATGGCAAGAATTAAAGCGATGGCATGGGCTGGTGTTAATCCCAGTGTTATGGGACAAGGTCCGGTGCCTGCATGTAAAAAAGTTCTTGCCCGGGCTGGGTTACAAGTAGAGGATATTGACTTTTGGGAAATCAACGAAGCATTTGCAATTGTTCCATTATATGCAAAGAAAATGCTGGGTATTCCACATGAAAAAATAAACGTGAAAGGTGGAGCTATTGCTCTTGGACACCCATTGGGAATGACGGGTGTACGATTAGTTGGAACTCTTGCAAGGATCCTACAATTTGAAGAAGGGAACCTTGGTCTCGCTACGGCATGTGTGGGTGGAGGACAAGGGGTTGCTACAATCATTGAAAGGATATAACGCAATATTTATATAAAAAAACTTTAAAAAAAAACTTAATTGTCAAACCCTACTTACTCGACAAAATTATTTTCATACCTCAATGTTTATTAAGTTTCTTCCAAATTGAGAGAAATTACCCGTATCTATCTTCCGAATTCTCCAATTTCGGCGAATTGATGCGTATTGAGCGTGAAATTTCCTCCGTTGAGATTCGATAAGAGGCGTTTCACACGCTAAAAACACGCTCGTAACGTGTTCCTTAGAATAATCAACATCTAATAATTGAGTGTATAATCCTCCGTGCTCTCGAAACGCTCTGGTAACATTTTCTCGCCCTAAAAGCGATTTAAAATGGTGTTTACTTCGATGGAAGAGTTGCTCTTTAGCGTTGTTTGTAAATTCTATCTCGTTATGGTCGTAAGCTACATACAAACCATCGTGGTAGGAATGTTCCAATCGAACCCATTGTCGCCAAACTTGCTCGCAAGATATTTTATAGGATGGCTGTTGCCACTTTAGATTCTTGGGGAGAAATTCTAAGTTTCTTCTTTTTAATCGACTCTGGAGCTTATACACCCATTTTTTCACGTCTCTCTTAATTTGAACAGATCGTCTCATTCTCTTGCTTAGTATTTTGCGTATTTGCTCGAAATCTGGAATTAAGTCCTTTATTTCTTTATTCAATTGACCGTGTTGGCTTAATAACTTTGTTAACGAGTCAATTAACGCACATAGAGTTCGAGATACCTTGGTAGAAAGGTTCCAAGACATATATTGCTGTAACTTCAAGAGAATATATTCCAAGTTCGCAAAAGCTTCCGTTCCAGGAAAGATTTTAAATCGATCGCCTCGAGTAGCAATAGCGCATTTCAATTCTTCGCTAATTGGAAGGAAAATTTCGTATAGTTTATTTGAACTCGCATTTTTACTATTTTGAACGATCGTAAGATCGCAAATGGATTTTCGAAGCGATTTCTGGAGATGCGAATCTTTTGAAGCAATTGGTTCGACAATGTGAGCGAGAAAATGATATTGACAAAAAGCGTGAGGAATCTTGGGGTTAAATCGTTTAACGGCATTTACAATGTTTTTTTG
>JAHLWE010000122.1 GCA_019058135.1 Promethearchaeota archaeon
CATATTCTGATATTTGAGGAATCTGCGGAATAAAAACCGCATTAACAGTGTCTTTACAAGATTATATTTTGAATCAAAAGAAAATTTTTGTAGAAGTCCTACTTGCACCTGCGTATGAAGAAGGTGCTTCAAAAATTCTTAAATCTAAAAAAAATATGAGAATTCTTGAATTCGGAGATTTTTTAATCAAAAGAAAAAGTATATATAAAAATCCAGAAATAAGGAGTGTACTTGGGGGAGTTTTATTTCAAGATTATGATTTCGGTCCTATAATAAAAGAATGGAAAGTTGTTAGTGAAAGGAAAATCTCTATAGATGAAAAAAAAGCATTAATTTTTTCCTATATAATATGTAAATATGCAAAATCAAATTCTGCTGTATTTGTGAAATGGGACCATGATGGAATTTATACTATTGGGATAGGGGCAGGGCAACAAAGCCGAGTTCATGTTGTTAATTTGGCGCATCAAAAAGCCTTAGAATTTGGGCATGACCTTTCAGGTAGTGTGATGGGTACAGATTCTTTTTTTCCTTTTCCAGATGGATTAGAAGCTGCAGTAAAAGCTGGTGCTATTGCAATAATTAATCCAGGAGGATCCATTCGAGATAATGAAGTTATAAAAAAAGCAGATGAACTTAATTGCGGATTAGTATTTTGTGGCAAACGAGTGTTTCGACATTAGAAAATATTATTCATTATTACATTATTAAAGCAATTAATTCAATTTTTTTAACAAACTCTAAAAATCAGTTTAAATAACTCTTAGATTAACTTGAAATAAAAGTTTAAATAATTTACGGTGTAAATTAATAATGTTTAATAAAATATTATATAAAATTAGGTAATTTTATTTTTTTGAGGGTATTCTCTCCATGGACTTCTTTATCGAAAATTTAAGAGAGACTGTTAGTGCTGTAAATAAAATGATTGCCCGAAAGATTAGTTATGTTGATGTTAAGAGAATTAGAAAAACTATTAATATTAAATCCTCAAATAGGTCAAAAATCAATTTTATTTGGCGTTCTTTGAAAGTTCTTGAAAATCATGGAATCCTTAGATACAGTGGAATTAATAGCCCCAAAACCTATAAAATTATAAAAATGCAAAAAATAGATTTTGACAGTCTATTAGATAAAGTTAAAGGAAAGAAAAAAGTTAATAAAGTATAAACCTACTTATTTATATCCGATTTTTTAAAAATTCTTACTTTATTTTTAAAACTTAATAAGAAAATTTTATCTTTTTATTATTAAATGCCATATCTAAGAGGTTATTATTTTTTAGTAGATACTGATATGGGTTAAAATTTAAAATTTTGAGTGAATAAAAAATAAAAGATTTAAAAATTTAAAGATAAATATGGTTATGGATATTAATCCTAATGATTTTATCGATAAAAATTTAATCAAAACTATTAATAAGCTAATTAAATTTATAGATAAGGATAAAAAAGAGAAAATTAAGGAAATTATTGAAGAGTTAGAGCAATTTACAAAAGTCGATCATCTTAATGTTCAAGCCTTATATATATTAAGTATTCTTGCGGAGAAATTTCCACAGCTTTTCGAGAGAAATAATATAGAATCTATTAAAGAAAATCTGGATTCCAATAATGTAAAAGCAAAAATAAATGCATTAATAATTATTGGATTTTATTTACGTGAAAACCTTAAAAAAGAAAAAGTATTAGTAAAAAAATTTTTAAACTATTTAAAAGAAGATAATAAAGAGATTGTTGAAAATATACTATTATTTTTAAGCTATTTTACTGAAAATGAACCAGATATTATTGAAAATAATAGTGATTTAATTTTCAATTTACTCCATACAGAGACGGATATTACAAAAATAAATATACTTTTAGAAATTATTGATAAGTTTAAACTAAGAAATCTTTCAGTAATAATAAGAATTAGAGAGACATTAAAATTTTTAATTCAAAACCAAGAAAATGAATATATATTAAAGAGAGCAATTGAAATTCTCTTAAAATTTATTCCTGAGGTTAATAATATAGAATTTTCTAAAAATAAAAAAACTAATTTATTAGAAATAATTGCAAATAAAATTTTACTGAAAAGATATAATTTAATCGTTAAAAATGGGAATCTAAAAAATATTATTAATGATTTTAAAAAAAAAATGAAAAATATGATAAAAAATGAAGATATTTATTATTGCTATATAAAGGACAAAGAGAAACTATTTTTTATTGAATTTGAAATATCTAAAGTTTTATATTTTTTAGAAAATAAACGGATATCTCTTAAGGAGCTACAAGAAGTCTTATCTGAAGTAATCGAAAACACTTCACAATTAAAGTTATTTCTGTTAAATTTGATTCAATTTAAATTAATAAAAGGATATGTTTCTGAGTTTTATTTTTACTCTTATGGTTATGTCAAAAAAGATATATCTACCAAAATTGTGAATCAAGGTTTTATAGATTTAACTGAGTATAAGCATATTGAACCCAATTTTATTGAATTAATTCTTGAGGATATAAAATCTGAATTAAAG
>JAHLWE010000123.1 GCA_019058135.1 Promethearchaeota archaeon
ATTTTGTCCAAAATGTAATAATTTATTACGAAAGAAAATAATTGATAAGAAATTTATTTATTCTTGTGCTTGCGGATATTCAGAACCGTTTGAAGAAGATATACAAGAAAAGGAAATGATCGCTAAAAGTAAAAACAAAAAATATTCAGATAAAACAATTGTCTTACCAGAAATAAATGCTATAATTTACCCAATAACTAAGTCAGAATGTAGAAAATGTGGAAATAAAGAAGCAGAATATTGGCAATCCCAAACACGTTCGGCAGATGAAGGATCAACAACTTTTTTTCGTTGCACAAAATGTAAATTTACTTGGCGTGAATATTAAATCTTTTTTAGGTTAAAACTTCTAAAATTTTTGTTAAAATATTAGCTTTACCTCCAGTAGATTGTGTTAAAGGCTTACCACATACATGACAAACAACTTTAGTGGAAGCACAACCAAAAATGACTTGTTCATTACCACAATTCAAACATTTAACGCCCAGGAATCTTGATTTAGGACTTGGTATTAATTTTCGAATTTCTCTTGACATTTTTTTTTATTCCTTTTTTTTTATACTTCAATTAATTCAAATCGTTTTACCCGATAAGATTTTCCAATTGACTTTTTTGAACACTCCGTACATTGAAATACAGGCGTAGATTTCTTATTAATTTTGGCAAAATTATGCTGAACTGGCTTGGGCTGCGAACCATAGCCTTTTTTCTTTCGCTCGTATCTTCTTTTGCCTTCCGCAGTTGTTCGCTCTTTTCCTTTCTTATAAATAGTTACCTTGTGTTCTGTATGCTTTTTACAATGTTTACAATATCTTCTTTGGGTCTTGGGATACTTCATAAATGTTTTTTCTCGATATTATACATATCATAAAAATTGATAAATTTTAAATTTTTTCACAAAGAGCAAGTTTCAAAACTAATTAAACAATTATTATATTTCAAGAAAATTTTTATATAATAAAAAAACTTCCTAAATGATAATGAGGGATTTTAAAAACCAGCATATATTAAGTGCAAGAGATTTTACTAGGGAAGAAATAGATTTTATTCTGGAAATCGGTAAAAAGATGGTAAATAATAAGTATTCTAAATTATTAGATAATAAAATAATGGCTGCTTTATTTTTTGAACCTTCAACCAGAACAAGATTAAGCTTTGAATCTGCAATGCTTAGATTAGGAGGAAAAGTTATTGGATTCCAATCTCGTGATGTCTCATCAGTTAAAAAGGGAGAATCTATTGCAGATACAATTAGAACAGTTGAAAATTATTCAGATATTATTGTAATCCGTCATCCTTTGGAAGGTGTAGCACGTATGGCAGCCAAATTTTCTTCAATTCCGATTATTAATGGTGGATCAGGAAGCGCAGAACACCCTACACAGGCGTTATTAGATTTATTTACAATCAAAGAAGAATGTGGAACCATTGATGGACTAAATATTGGACTCTGTGGTGATTTAAAATATGGCCGGACAGTTCATTCGCTAGCCTATCTTTTTAGTAATTATAATATAAATTTATATTTTATATCTCCTGCTTCATTGAAAATGCGATTTAGAATAACTGACTGGTTGCGTAACAAAAAGATGAAATTTAAAGAAACTGAAAAGTTCAAGGAGATATTACCAATATTAGACATTTTGTATATGACACGAATTCAAGAAGAACGTTTTTTAGAAGCAGAAGAATATGAAAAAGTTAAAGACGTATATATCTTAACTAAAAAGGATTTAGATAATACAAAAAAAGGCTTTCGTTTAATGCATCCATTACCAAGAGTAGGTGAAATATCTCCTGATATTGATAAATCTCCTAAAGCAATATATTTTAAGCAAATGAAATATGGGTTGTATCTAAGAATGGCACTGCTTGCATTAATTTTGAAAGGAAATAATTTTTTATAGATTTTATAAAAATCTATTTACAATTTTTTTATTTAAGAATTCAGAATCTATATATTCAGTATCTGGTCTTATAAGAACACCTTTTTTATTAATAGATTCATTGTAATAATTTAATTGCTTTGATGAAAAACAAAAATAATGAATCCCATATGTAATTAAATATTTTATTTTTTCGTAGAAATCTTCTATATTTTTTGAATTGGGTAGTAATATGTTAAAGAGTGAACCCCCATCTACAATTTTCTGAAATATTTTAAATAAAGAGATTTTTCTTTCAAAGCTCAATTTTGATTCAAATCGTATGAATTCTGTACTGAAACTATCATACTTATGAGAAATATTATCAAATTCAAAATTCCATCTATTCATAAGATAATTACCTACATGAGGCTGGGAGAAAATGAAGTATTCATTTTGTTCATTATTTATTTCATTTATTCTGTTATTAATTGTAGTTAAAATTTGTTTTGCAAACTCTTGACTTTGATCAATTCGATCTAGCTCGATATTACAATGATATAGAATGGATTCATTTAAACCAAAAAAACTGATTGCTTTAAAAACATGATCTGGTAATATACAATTTTTATTATTAAAGAGAATTCTAGAAAGAGACTGCCAATGATGAAATGAATTTAAATATTTTTTTATTAAATCTTGTTTTATTTTAAAAATTTCAAATACCCCTGTGATATTTAAATCTAATAATTCGAGAAAGTGTTGATCATTTTGTTTTGATTCTAATGCAATTTTTGGTAAATTTATAAAGATTTTATCCAATAATATTTTGTTAAATGAATTATGGATGGAATCAAAATCTTGAGTTATTGAAGTTAATATATTGTTTATAGGATTTGATCCTCGATTTCTATAGAAAAGCAAATTTGATTTATCAATTATATTGAAAAATCGAGTAAGAACACTTTCTTTGAAGTTTTGAGAATTAATATCACTACAATCATATAATATCAATGGATTTAAATGAACAAAATTTCGAAATGGATCAATTTTTATTGATTCAATCAAATTATTCTCTAATTCTGTGATAAGACTCGGGTCAAATTCTCTCTTTCGTAAAAAATCGTGTGAAAAATCTAAACTGATTTGAGATTTTCCTAAATTTAAATTTAAATTTAATTTAAAGAATTGTTCCAAAAGGAATAATAATAAACTTTTAGTATCTTTTTGATTAAATCTTGAAAGTATTGAAAGTAATATTTCATTAAACCTATTTAACAAAATATCTTCATTAAAAAATTTCTTAATATCAGTTAGAATTGAGATAAAATTTGTGAAATAAGATTTTATTTGGGTTTTTTCAAGAGTTTCATCGATTTTTAGAAAACTTTTATTCAAATTATTTGTATTCTCTAAATTAGAAATAGAAATAGACAAAGGGCGTAAAGCCCAAGAATCTAGATGTAATAACGATATCTGACCTGAAAGATAGAGATCTGCTAATTCACGTGGTAATAAATTTAATAATAGATATTGCTCTGATACTTCACTACCCAATTTTTTTAAAAATTCTTTAGGATCAGAAAATTGTTGGCTTCTTATTAAGGATTCTACCTCGAAAGGTGGTAAGCCTAATCGTGTAAGTTTGTGTCTATATTCCTCAAAACCCTTTTCGATTAAAATGCCATTTATATATTCTCTTATTAGAGGAGTAGTTAAGTAATTTACTTTTGAATTAGATAACTTTAACTTTACTTCATTTGCAATTTTTCTTGCTAATTTTTCTGGCATCTCTGATTCTCGAATTAAGTATTCGACGATTTTCTTTAAATCAAATAATTCAAAAGTGTAATTTGATGTTCGGATTTGAAGATTTCTTTTTTCTTCATTAATTATATCTCCTATGTCTAATAATTTCTCCAATATTCTCCCACCCAATTTTGTTAAAAAATAACCTTCGTCTCCTGATAATATGAAATTGTTTTCTTTTAGAACGTTTAAATGATATGAAATTTTACTGCTATCTCCTTTTTCTTCTAAAATTCTTCTCTTTAAAGCCATAAACGGAATTGGGCTGTTTATTTCATATAAAATCTTGAGAATTCGTAATCTTATATTTTTTCCAATAATTTGCAAATGCTTTTCTAAATTACTTGAACTGTTTTTTGTATTCAAATTATTGTGTTAATTTTTTCTTCTTTTTTAAACTAGATTTAACCAAATACAAATATAAAATTTGCTAATACCATATAATTGGGAAAAATTAAGGATTTTTATTATCCCTTCCGACAAAAATCATTTTAGAATATGGTAAATAATTAAGAAGAATAGAGAAAGAGTTTAATTCTAACTATCGAGCAGAAACCGCAATTCTTTCAATTTCGTCTTTTCTTTTAATTGCTCTAGAATTTTGACTTTTTTTTGAAGCCGCTATTAATTCCTGGGCGATGGCTTCTTCAATTGTAATTATATTATCATGAGTGATATTAACAATAGCATGAACAAGTAATTTTAATGCAAGGTCTACTCGACGTTGCGGAGCAATATCAACAGCACTTGCATATGAAATACCACCCATTGCTATTTTTGTAGTTTCCTCTCTAGGAGCAACATTTTCAATTGCATTAATTAACACTTGCAAGGGATTCATGCCCGTTTTTAACTCAATTAATGAAAATGCAGTCTCAACCAATTTAATTAGTTTACTTTTTTTACCTGAATTATAAGAGCTTTTATGACCCTTTACTTTTCCACTTATATAACCCGGAGATTGAAGTTTATTAATTAAACGTTCTATAATAGATATATTAGATTTCCAAAATCTTTTGTGCGTATGGCGACCTTGAGAATCTGGTATTATAATTGGTTTTAAATTAATGTATCTCTCTAAACTATAATCATGAATTTCAATATCGAAATCCCATTTATTAAAAAATTTTATTGTAGGTTTTTTCTTTGTTTTGCTCATATATTCAATTTAACACCATTACAATCAAAAATATCCATTGTTGAATATAAAATTCCATTTCTCTTAAATTTATCTTTCTCCTAAAGAAAAATTAGAAAGTAATGAAGCGAAAATAACAGTAAAATTTAATTAAAGTGATTAAATATTAAAATATAACAAAAAAATTTTCACAATAAATTGAGTTTTAAATGCCGCCTAAGGGTCTATATAGTGCCAAAGCACTAAAACGAAATAGGAAAAAATTTAGATGGAGTAAGACAAAATATAAAAGAAAAAAACTTAAATTAAAACAAAAAGCAGATCCATTACAAGGAGCTCCCGCCGCTGAAGGAATAGTGCTTGAGAAGGTGGGCAGAGAGAGTAAACAACCTAACAGTGCAATACGTAAATGTCTTAGAGTCCAATTAAGAAAAAACGGCAAAACTATAACTTGTTTTCTTCCGGGTGATGGTGCGCTTAACTTCATCCAGGAGCATGACACTGTATTGGTGGAGGGCATAGGTGGTGCAAAGGGAAGGGCAGTGGGTGATTTACCTGGTGTTAGGTGGAAAGTAACAAAGGTTAACGGAGTAAGTTTAGAAGCTTTAATAGCTGGAAAGCGAGAAAAAACTATGCGTTAACTTATTTATATGTATGTATTAAAACTAGGGCTTTTTATTGAATAAACCCAGATATTATTAAATATTTATTTAATTTATTTAGATCAAGCTAATTTAATCCAATTAGTAATTATATTAAAAATTAAGAAGTAAAAAAACTACGATTATATTTAATTTTTCGTGTTGACAATACAATTATCAACATCAAAATGTCGTAGTACGAGGAGCTTGGTTTTCTTTATCATTATTCCATTCTTTCCGATGGCTTTACCCTTATCTTCGGGGGCAACTGTAATTATTACGGTTTTTTTTTTTGATATATTTTCTCTAATTTCAACATTACGGACTTTACTTGTATTAAGAATATTTTGAATAAATTCTTTAATATCTTCGGAAAATCCAATTATATCTATAGTTTTCTGTAGTTTTTCCTTTAAAACTTTAACATTCTCTCCATTTCTACCAATTGCTTTTCCTACATCTTCTTTTAATACAAGAAATATGACCTTATCTCGTACTCCCATTTTTCCAGGGACCACAATGCAATCTTTAACAACAGCACCAGTTAAATTATTAAATAGAGAAATTAACTTTATAGATTCCTCATCAATTTTTACAGTTTTTCTATGCATTAGAATTCCTCATTAAATGATTTCATTTTATTAATTGTAATAGATCCGAATCTCCTTCGTCATAAATTCCCAATGTTGAAACCATAAAGGGTTTTCCACAAGCTAAACCTAACTCCCAACTTGAAGAATTGAATTTATATACAAAAATAGGGTCATCTAAAAGAGAATTTTGATATCTAATCTTATTCGCAATATTCGCAGGACAATTATCAGCCAGTATAATCATTTTAAATCTATGAAGTCTTATCTCTTGTATGATTCTTTTTGAACCAATAATTACATTTCCACTTTTAACTGCAATATTAATGTTTTTTCTAACGTCGAATTCTTTTTCTTTTCTTTTTCGTTCTGTTTTATATTTAGAGACAAAACTTTTGGTAGACATACTTATTTTTCCCGCAGAATTTTTTGGAATAATGGGTTTATTTTCAATTATTAAATAATTAATCCTTTAACCTTTATATTTAATAAGTTATGTATTGATAAATAAAATCTTTATCATTCATCATTTAAATCTTCTGATAATAACTTTTTCTCTTTCTTTTCTTTTTCCTTTAGAATCTTTAGATTATCGTCCAATGACATCATTAATTCAACACCACCAGTTCCCATAGGGACTATCTGACCAATTATAACATTTTCAGGAATTCCAAGCAAAAGTTCTTCTTCTCCATATATTCCGGCATCTAAAAGTTGATTTACTGTCACTTCAAACGCTGCTCTTGCAAATACACTTGATTTTGACCCAGAAATTCCATGCCGTCCAATAGATAAAACTGTTCCATTTTGACACATTAAGTCTGACAAAATCAGTAGATGCCTTAAATCAACATCTAAACCTTGATCTTCAAGAACTTGCAATGCTTCATTAATTAAGAGGTTACGAGCTGCTTCGATTCCGAAAATTTTTTGAACCTCATGAATATGATTTGAGTAGGTTCTTGTTGAATCTACACCTTCAATCTCAAGAACGCCTTGTAAATTAGTTCCTTCTGTCTGTATTATCCATTCATTAACCTTTGAATCTTTTGTTATTAATCCTCTCTTTATACCTCTTACTCCCTTAATTACTTTCTTTAGGATTTTTTCTCTTAGTTTTTGAAGTTTTTGTAAATCTTCTATTCCAGGATCTATTATAATCGAATTTTGTTCTTTTTTAATTGAACCTTTTTTTTTGTAACGTTTTAAAATCTTGGGAATTTCATCAATACTTATACCTTTTTTTTTTAACATTTCTGGGATTAAATTGATGTGGATACGCCATTCTATGAAATCTAAATCTACATCATATGTAATATTTTCAATTCTGATTTGTTCAATACGATTATGAACTTCTTTAGCCTTTTCTTCATCATGAGCATATTCTTCTCCTAAAAATATTTTCATAATTGGAGTTGAAGGAAATCGGCGAGCATCAACCAATTCGATTAAACGTGGAAGACCTTGAGTAACCGAGAATTCTGCAACGCCTGCGTAATGGAACGTCCGCAAAGTCATTTGTGTTCCTGGTTCTCCTATACTCTGAGCCGCAACTGTTCCAACTGGTTCAGCAGGCTCTACTAGTGAATTCATATATATAATGTAAAGTCTATCTGCTAAGTAATCTATTTGAGATTCGGTTAGTTGTTCCTTCATTAATTTTTCTTTAGCATGTTTTACTAAATCATGAGGAATTCCATCTTTTTCAAGACTTTCTAAACAATTATCGATATATCTTTCCGACGCTTTTGACATTAATTATTATCTCTAGATTGTAAAATTTTATTTTTTAACTCCATATTTTTCTTTTTTCCATTCATTAAATTGTTTTGTTTGTTTTCCACGCCAGATTGCCTTTTTCCCTGTTTCATTTTCAAATTCTTGAATTAGAGATTCTTCATCAAGACTTTTTTTATCTTTTTTCGTTGGTTGCTTTAGAATTTTGTTTTTTGTTTTTTTTACAGGAACTTTTTTCACTGATGCTTTTTTCACTGGTGCTTTTTTCACCGAAGTTTTAATAGTTGGTATTTTCTTGATAGATTTTAACGCTTTGGCTTTTAATATTAAAAGATCAAGGTTTATTGCTAAACCATGGTCGCTCTTAGAGGGGTCAATTCCATCATCTCCAAATTGAAATTGAACAATACTCTTATTAGCATCTCTTACAGTATTATCATTTTCAACCTTTACATCTTGTAATGCATTAACTAACCTTCTTTGCATATATCCACTCTGACTGGTTCTAACAGCAGTATCAACAAGTCCCTCTCTACCACCCATTGAATGGAAGAAAAACTCTTCAGGATTTAAACCTTTTCGATATGATGAGGAAACAAATCCTCTTGCTTTAGCAGAGAGATCACTAATCTTATAGTGAGGTAATGTTCTCTTTATATAACCTCGATGTATTCTTTCACCCCGAATTGCTTGTTGCCCAACCACTGCAGCCATTTGACCAAGATTTAGAGGATTACCTCGCGCTCCAGACTTTGTCATTATAACCGAATGGGCTTGATCTCCAATATCAATGGAGGCAATGGTTTCAGCTTTCTTTCTTGCATCGTTTAATATCCCTCTAATTCTTAATTCCAAAGTTTCTTTTAAAGTTCTTCCCGGGGCTCGAGATAAAATAGTGTCATCTTTATTATGGTATGCTTCTATGAGTTCTTCACATTCTATATTTGCTTTATCTATAGCATTTATGATTTCTTCCATTGCATCACCTTTTACAAAAACTTCATCTAGACCAATAGTAATCCCATTCATTCTGATTACATAAAGGAGCATTTGTATCGAATTATCCAAAAACACTCTCCCTCTTTCATTTCCATTATCTTTTATTATTCGGTGTAAAATACTATTTGGTTTCATTGCTCCAAAAGTTGCTTCATCAATAGTTCCAGTTAACAATTTCCCGTTTTCAATATGAACATATGCATCATATTCACAATCATCCTCTTTACATACGTCACATTTCTTGCAAAACTTTGATCTTTTCCGTAAATTTAAGTCTTGTGGAAATAATGCACTAAAAATTGACTTTCCAGAATATTTTGGCTCTGGATCAGTTATTACTGGTGTTAAATCAATTATTGAAAAATCTGGATTTGTGTCAAATATTCTACCTAAATATAATAATTTTAAAGTATCCTTAATATTATAAACAGAGTCCTTACTTGTAAATTGATAAACAGTAGATATAAAATCCTGAATTCCACCTATTATTGGCCCACCAAAACGAGGAGATAACATATGTTCTTGAACTTTTAAAAGTAATTCTGCTTCAGTCCTTGCCTCTTCACTCTGAGGGACATGTAAATTCATCTCATCCCCGTCAAAATCTGCATTATATGGAGGACAAATTGTCAAATTTAATCTAAATGTTCTTCCGTCCATAATTTTTACTTCATGAGCCATAATTGACATTCTATGAAGTGAAGGTTGGCGATTAAATAAAACTAAATCTCCATTATTAAGGTGCCTTTCAACAATATAACCAGGCACTAGAGTTTCTGCAATTACATCTCTATTCTTAACATATCGGAGATCTATTCTACGATTATCAGTTCTTATTATATAATTTGCTCCCGGATGCTCAATTGGTCCATTTATAACCAGTTGTTTCATCTCTTCAATATTCCAAGGATTTACGTTTGATGGAATTGTGAGTATTTTTGCAATACTGGTTGGTACTCCCACATCATTAATACTAATATGAGGATTAGGTGAAATTACACTTCTGGCGGAAAAATCTACTCGTTTTCCACTCAAATTACTTCTAAATCGTCCCTCCTTACCCTTTAATCTCTGTGTAATTGTTCTTAAGGCTCTACCAGATCTATGCCGTGCAGGAGGAATTCCAGAAACTTCATTATCAAAATATGTTGTAATATGATATTGTAAAAGTTCCCACAGGTCTTCCACAATAAGATGTGGTGCGCCAGCGTCAAGATTTTCTCTCAATCTTTGGTTTATACGGATTACATCAACTAATTTATGAGTTAAATCATCCTCCGATCTAATTCCACTATCTAAAGTAATTGAAGGTCTAACACAAACTGGTGGGATGGGTAAAACCTCCAATACTGTCCATTCAGGTCTAGCAGAAGCTGGAGAGATTCCCATAATTCTAAGGTCATTATCAGAAATTTTTATTAACCTTTCTCTAATATCCATTGGAGTCAATCTTCTTGAACCTTTACCCTCCTCCTCTTCATAAAAAGTAGTGGGTTTCTCAATAACAATTTTTTTCTTTCTTGCTCCACAATATGGACATTTTTTTGTTTTTCTCGCTGATTTAAAAATTAACTTAGTTAATTCTTCATCACTTTCAAAATACATCTCACGATGTTTCTCTTGTTCTTTAATAGATTTTTCCTTTTCTTCATGTGTGAGCATGAGCATTGAACATTCTGGGCATATGCTACGGAGGATCTTTAAAACCTTCTTTGCATATCCGCAATGAATAATGGGTCTTGCCATTTCGATGTGGCCAAAATGTCCCATACATTGACTTACAAGATTTCCGCACGTTCGACAACGTTGGCCAGGTTCAATCGTGCCCAAACGTTGATCCATAAGGCCAGATGGGATAGGGAGACCATCTTCATCATATGTATCGGCAGTAATTATTCTAGCACTAGATAATTTACGTATTTCATCTGGAGAGAGGATTCCGAACCTAATTTTTTCGACTATCTTGGTTTTTAAATAACTACTCAAAGAGTAAGGACCTCATTTTATTTTTTTATATATTGATTGAAATAAGAAATAAACCTACAAAACAAGTTAGAATAAATCTTATAATTTTGGTTTGTAATATTTTCTCATGAAGCAAATCTTAAAAATTTTTCTAAAATTTTAGTTTTAACTCGATTAAACAGCAAATTAAGTCAAACAAAATAAGCCTTTTTTTATATTTAAAATTTTATCTAAATATTAGCCATCATATCAAAGAAAAGTTATCTACAACGCAAAAAGACATAATAAATCTAAAATAAAGAAAATATATTGAGAAATATTGGCAAATTGAGCGAATTGAAACCAAAAATCGTTATTCCCAGCAACGAAACACGATTCTCTACATAAAATTCAAGGGATCGCCACTATACTTTTTGATTTAATATTGTAAAGCCGCAAGAAGAAACATTGAACTTTTTTATGTATTTTTCTATAATCTCCCTTGTCCGAATATCCTTTTCATTCGCTTCAAGAAACTCTTCAAAGTTTTCAAGATCTTTGAAGACCATTTGCTCTGTATATTTGTTTTTTTTCTGAGTAAATTGGTAGGAAAAGTACTTTTTCACTTCCATGGGCATAAATAATTCATACCGCTTACAGTAGTGGGATTCATAAAGCGGTTTCAATTTTTCCCTTGCAAACTTAATGAAGTCTTCCAACTTTTCTGGAGGCACCTCACACGACCATTGAACCAGAATCAAATCTTTTAACAACTCTTAAAAAATTTTTTAATTATAGATCTTATCTTTTATTCAGTGAACCTTCTAATTGTTTATAAAAATTTGGTAATTTCTATAAAATTCCAAAATTTATTCCAATCATCAATCTTTCCTTTTTTAGAAAGACCAGCCTTAAGGTTATCGGGCTGTGCGCTCGTCGCCGAGTTCAAGACATACTTCATTTGTAATGCTTTTCTCATTACTTCGGAAGTCTTGAAGGAAGTTATCCCGCAATGTTTGAAGATGTCTTAGAATCGCAACCATTTGCGGTAGGGACTGCCCTTTTTCAATTAGGGTTCTATAATATCCCCAACTTGTGAGAGCAACCGCTTGCAAATGGGCGGAAATTCTTCCTCGCTATCCAAAACTCTCCTAACGATTAAAATAAAAAAATTAGAAAATTTAAATCTAATGAGTGCGATGGATTTTTGATTTCAGATTTACATAAATACGCGAACGAAACTATCTTTTCTTTTGATTTTTATAAAAATTTATAAATTTTTGTCAGTTGTTGATAAACAGATAAAAAAATAAAAAATATGGTTGGAAATTCTTTAGGAACACTCTTTAAAATCATTTCTTTTGGGGAAAGTCATGG
>JAHLWE010000124.1 GCA_019058135.1 Promethearchaeota archaeon
AGGTATAACAACTAAAGAATTTCCAGAAAGACATCTATTCGAAATATCAACTTGATATTGTCGGTATGAAATACAGTCTTTTTTCAAATATCTTGCATTGAAATAAATCGGATGTATTTTATTCATTCGTTATTTTTTATGATTCTATTGAGAAATTAAAAGAAAATAGACTGTAGATTTAGTATTTATTTATATTCTATAATTTTAAATTTTATAATCTTATATTAAAAGATCAATAACTAAATTTATTGAATAGTATGAAAAGATGAGATTTGTTAATTTGGAAAAAACATTTTAAACATAAAGTAAAAATATTAACTATTTTTCTATTACTATGAACAAGCAATTATATAAACAGTAAATTGGGAAAATGAAGGAAATACCAATTAGTCAATATCGAAAACTCGAAAGAAATTTCAAAAAACGAGTCGAATTAATGAAAAATATTCCCTTAGAGCATTTAGAGAAAATATTTATAGAATTATACGACGTAGGATTGAAGGAGTATATTGACAATGAAAAAAAGAGATTTCCCAATAAATCAACAAAAGATATAATTATAGACATGCATATGTTTCATGAGAAAATGAAAGGGCGAAGAAATAAATGGAAATATCGTTTTTAAGCGCTTTTAAGCAATTAATTGATTTTCTTGAAGATTTAGAAAGAAAAAAAAAAGTTAAATATTTTGTAGTTGGTGGTATTTTAACTAATATATACTCTGATTTTAGGATCACTCGAGATATTGACTTTGTAGTAGATATCGACTCCGTAAATATCTCAATAGATGAATATGTAAATTTTTTAAAAAATAAAGAATTTCAACCCATTCAAGATTGGAAAACAGCGATTTTTTTAGCCAACGAATCTAATTTTATTCAATTTTTAGATAAACAAGGGATGATAAAATTTGATAATTACTTCCTTAATAAATTTAGTAAAAGTAAATACAAAAGAATAGGAGTTTGCTCACTAAAACATAGAGTAAGAGAAACACTTTTTGATACCGAATGTTGGATTATATCAAAAGAAGATTTTATTATTAGTAAATTAGTATATGGAGGATGGCAAGATTATACAGATGCTTTAGGATGTTGGATAAGAAACCAAGGTAACTTAAAGATTCCTTATATGGAGCAAACATGCCGTGAACTAGAAATTAAAAGGGAGTTAGAATTATTGATATCTGGGATTGATGATCCAGATGAATTTTTCAATAAAATGAATCAATAATCTAATTTTTTTTAGAAAAAGACTTTAAATTTTTCTCTTTTTTCCATTTATAGTTGTTAACAAACAGAGATCTACTAAAGATGTCTGTAATTATGATTTATAATGTTTAAATAATTATCTAATAAAATGAATTTAAAAGAAAAGATTAAAAAAATCGCTCTAACAATCTCAGCTCTTTTAATTCCCATTTACCAGTATGTACCTTGCGCTTCTATATGGTTTGGAATAATGAGCATACCACTTATTACATATCTTATTATTTTCATTTCACAACCAGATATTAAAATTTATGACTTTCAATTTTTCTTTCCTGGATATTTTCCTGTAATAGGTGGATTAATCCTATTTCTTTATTCTTCTATCTATCTCTATAGACATAATAATAGAATTATTGAAACAGGACCTTACAAATATGTAAGACACCCACAGTATCTAGGAATAATAATTATGACTTTTAGTCTCACCTTATTAAGTCTCGGCACTTCCCCTGTTATGTCAATAACACAAAATACACAAGTGGCTCATATAATTATTGTATTAATATGGCTTGCAGAAGTTTTTGTTTATATAATACTCGCTAAAATTGAAGAATTATATTTGAAATCAAAATTTGGAGATATATACTTAAAATACACTAATAATGTACCTTTTATGATACCGTTCTTAAAATTGAAGAAACATAAAAATATTAAAGAGATTAAAGACAAAAATCATAAAGAGACAAATATACAATTGTAGAAACGTAAAAAGAATAAAAAAAATAATAATTGAAATTGTAGAAATTACAATATCTGAAAATTAAATAGGAGAAAAAAATTAAAAGTGAAATTGTAATTATTTTTTAATTGGATATTTTCCTGTACTTTTTGCTGCCCTAACCATTGCTCTGATATTTTCTGGTGGTATATCTCGCGGGATTTCACATCCAAAAGCCAACCAATAACCACCACCCTTACCTGCAATCTTTATATGTTTGGCACAATCTTCATACATCTGTTTCGGGCTTGCATTAACAAGTTTGTTGTAATTAAGATTTCCCATAATGGTCACTTTATCTCCAATAAGATTTTTAGCCCATTGTAAATCTACTTGATAATCAAACTGAATTGCTCCACCAGGATTTGTTTCCATTACATATTTAATACATTGAGGGACATAACCACAGCAATGGATAAGAACGGGCAACCCCATCTTGGTAATTTTATTACAAGCTTTTTTTTCCGGTTCTAATGCAAACCTCTCAAAAAATTTTGGGGACATAAAATATGCTGCGGATTCTCCTGCACCTATTATATCTGCACCTGCTTCATACATAGCGCGTGCAATTTCAATTTGCCAATCTGCATACCAATCTAAAATTTCTTTAAACTCATCTGGATGGTCCATTATAAAAAAGATTTGCATGGGGTCTGCCCCTGCTAAAAGTGATACTCCTTGAAAGGGGCCTTCCGTCCATCCAATAACGGGTACATCCTCTCCAACTTTCTTTTTTACGATTTCTATACCCTTTATGGTTTCAGTTAACCGACCTGCATTCATAGGATCTGGCATGTCAAGATTCTTAAAATCTTCATACATAGATCCATGTTTAAGGACAGCTTCTGCAATACGTGGAATATCATCGTGAGGAAAATCAATTTTTGCCCCACATGCTCCAGCATATAGCCCAGCATCTGTTGAAAAGCAGAGTGCATCCCAACCAAAAGTATTATATACTTTTAATTGACCTTCAGCAATTTTTTCCGCTTTACTGCAATAAACTGAGAATGGAATTCCAGAAAATTTTGCGGAAAAAGATTGAGCAAAGGGCATTACTGGAACTCTATCCGGTTCTTTGTGTTTAAGTGAAGTCATAACACGATCATATGATGTCATTTCTGATTTAAGTTCTTCCGAAAATTCTTTAACTTTAGGTATCAACTCTATAACATCTTTTACATAAGCGTCTATGTGTAATTTTTCTGCTAATCCAGGTGATCCAGCTGGACCGCTCAGAATAGTTCTAATTTTATGGCGTATACCTAATTTCCATAATTCTTCTTCCAATTTGGCTTCTTCTTCTGCTGAATGTGTTAAATAAATTGCCGAAGCTATAATTCTAGCATTTGAATCTAATGCCGTTTTTGCAATTTTTTCTGGGGGGATATCTGAACCTGCATCAATAACCTCAAAACCGTGAGCTTTCAAATTTGCTGATACAATAGCTGTGCCAATAGTCCAAGGACCACCCATAACACCCAGTACAACTCGTTCTTCAGGTTTTTTGGATTCTTCTGTGGAAACTGGAAGTGATCGAACACCTAATTCGAAGGCTCCGGCAGCTAAAACAATATCATCAAGATACATTCCCTTATTTTGATACTCTTTACTTGCAGAAGTTATACCATCTGATAGAGCTTGTATAATTTCTTGAGGTGTGAATCCTTTTCTTTTGGCTTTTCTTACTACACTTCCTATACGTTTATATTCTCCATTACTTGTTGCTTGAGTAATTTCTTCAAGAAGATTATCTAACGTTTTTATTCAACTCCTTTCTTACAATTAATTGTCTATAAGTTGTAATTTAATAAACTTATTAATTTTATTTAAACAATTTTAAAAAACTTGTTATAAATGACAATTATAAAACAAATTAAAAGAATAAATATAAATCTAAAATTCAACTATAAGAACAACTCCATGAAGATTTCATCATCATATTGCCCATCAATTTTGACTTGCCGCGTTAATACCCCCTTAGGGGTAAATCCAAGGCTGCAGTAGAAAGCTTGGGCTCCATCATTACCCGCTCGTACATAGATGATGATCTTTTCATAGGATTTAGTGCGAGCAAAATTAAGGGTATATTTCATCAAGTACCTTCCAATGCCCTTCCGACGCCATTCTGGGTGAATAATGGTACCCAATACCCCAATGTGGTCAAATGAATCAGTGTATTTGCCCCATAGATCCAAGGATTGGAAACCCACGATATTATCATTCACCTCTGCCAGGAAGATACCTTCACGATCAGAGAGGAACGCAATGTAATTTCGCTCCTGTTGAGGAGTGAAAGGATGATTCACAGCGGTGTAAATCCGTTCCGCGCAGACGACACCCCATATAGCAGAAATGGCTTCTGCATCTTTAATTTCGGCTTTATGGATATTAATTTGCATTTTAAATAACCCTTTAAATTTGTTTAAATTAATGAGATCTTTTCAATAACTTTAAAAGGGTCTCTTGGATTTTCTTTATTTCGCCAAATTAAAACGATATCTAGAACAATAAAAGATATTGGTTTCCAATTATATTCCAGTTCCTTTTTTACTGAATATAAGTTTGATTTTCCCTTAATTTGTCCTAAACTCAAGTGTGGAGTAAATCCGGTTTTAAATTTACTAACGTCATCACATTCTGGTACATACTCTAATAACTTTTTTTGAAGTTCTATTATTTTATCTTGAGGTTCAGGTTTTAGCCAAAGGGTGTAATTTTCCTTTTTATGATGAAAATAATCCAATTTTTCAAACTTAATCTCAAATGAGCCATGAATTCTTTTTATTTCATTAAATTTTTTCATTATCCAGGAAAATTCACTTTGGGGGTAAAAAGGATATAGTATTGTGATATGAGGCATCCAACGGTCTATATGTCTATCGTATTTTCTGCGAATTTTTTGAATTGAACCCCAAATATTTTCTGGTGGAATAATTACTACAGCAGTATTATATACCTTATTCATATTATTCAAATTATTTTATCTGTAGAATTAAATTTTTTTATCTAAAAAAATTCTTAATCTTAAATTGCAAATAATCTATTTTTTCATAAAATAAATATCTTCAGCTAGCATTTTATTTAATACAATAATTATTATTAAAAAATAAAGGAATTAAGTATGTCCAATAATAAAGTTTATAATGATTTGATTGATCTCCTTCGGAATTGGATATTTGGGCTACCAGAATCCAAATATCTTTTACCATTGTTTGAACTGCGTTTCACTCCTGAGGAGGCAGAATTTCTTTCAAAAATTCCTTTTCTACCTCATACTGCTGAAGATCTTTCCGATAAGTTAGAGACTCCTGTTGTTGAACTTACAAAAAAATTAGACGATTTAGCCCAAAAAGGAATGATCTTTCGGGTAGAAGGGAGAAGTGCAATTCGCTACTCTTTACCGGACTCATTATTTTTATTTTACAGAAGCATAGGCTGGGCTGGACTTGATGATGAATTTAATCGCGAAATTAGTCCATTATTGAATCAATATTATATTGAAGCATATGCTAAAGATTACTTGGGACATCCCACTCAAGGACTTCGCACAATTCCAATAAATGAAACTATTCAAGATACTCGTAAGGTAATGCCTTATGAGGATATTTTAAAAGTAATAGACCATGTAGAATATTACACAGTATCGACATGCCCATGTAGTCATCGACATAATACTGACCCTGATATAGAAAATTGTAAGTATGATACATTAAAATGCTTACACTTTGATCGGCTCGGCAGATATATTGTCCAGAATGGATTGGGTAAAGAGATCACTAAAGAAGAGACATTAGAAATATTAAAAAAAGCAGCTAACGCCGGTTTAGTTCATGGCATTTCTACAACAAAAGAACGAATAGATACAATCTGTAACTGTTGTACGTGTTGCTGTCTTTTCCTAGAATCAGCTGTCAAGATGCCTGGTATAATTCCAAGAGGACATCAACCATCGAATTATATTCGGGAAATAGACGAAGAAAAGTGTGTAGCCTGCGGTATTTGCGTTACATTCTGTCCAATGAAAGCATTAGAACTTAATGATAAAAAGGTGATATTTGACCCTGAACGATGCCTTGGATGTGGTGTTTGCGTGCATAAATGTCCACAGGAAGCTTGTTATTTAATACACCGTGACGAAGAACAGGATTTTCCAAAAGATCCTAGGGAGCAGAGTTCTCGATTTCTTAGAGAGAGAGGGCATGATCCTTTAGAAATATTTAAAAAAAAACTCCTAGTAAAGAAAAATCAAAAAGTGAGGATTTTTATGGGTAAATGGAATGAATTGGATAAAAAATTAAATAAATTTCTTAGGTTAGCTACATTTCCGATAGCAGTAAAATTACTTAAGGATAAAGAAGAATTAAAAGCGATAAAATTTTTAAAAAAATCAGAAAAGAAAATCGCCCTATGTCAAATATTCAGTTATTCAAGGTATTATGGGTGGACAATAGGATGCACTATGGAAGATAATTTATATCCTCTCGCAAATATAGCACTTGGTTTTGAAGAACCATACAAGCTTTTTTTAGAAGGTGCTTTTTTTGTTGGTAGATATAATGAAACTAAAGAAGCAGCGAAAAAAACAACAGCAACAATGCCTAAAATACCCTATGGAAAGTTCTCCGCAATAGTTTCGAGAGCTTTAAATCGTGTAGAATTTGAACCAGATTTTATTATGATTTGGGGAAATTCTGCTCAGATAATGAGAATAATTCAGGGTTCTTTATGGAAAGAAGGGGGAAGAATCACAATGTCAACCTTTTGTGATGGGGTTTGTGCAGATACCATCGCAAAAGCATATCTTACGGAGGAATTGCAAATTGCATTTCCTTGTCTCGGTGATCGCCGGTTTGGAATGGCAAAAGACACAGACTTAATAGCATCTATACCATTCGGAGTTGTTGATTCAATAATAGAAGGAATGGAGAAGACTCATAAAGCTGGCACAAGATATCCAATACCTTATGAACTGAGCACACCTGAGTTCTTTGTCAAGTTAAAGAAACAATTAGATAAAGTCAAAAAAGATTAAATCCTTTAACATTAATCGAATTTATTAAGAAAGAGTGAAATTACTCAATTTGTAGGAGATAAAATTGAAAAGTTAATTGAAAATTCTTCTAACAAAGAAAAAGAGAAATTTAGAAATCAAAATTATCAATTTTTTATATATGTAGAACCATTAGACTATTAAAATGAATAAGAATATACTCAAATTATTTCAAATAATATTATCAAACAGATTTTGATAAATTATTTGTGGTATTAGTCCTAATGCCTCTATCCCATCAACCAGAATGGTGTTTGGGAATGCTCTCCATTTTATTTTCCCGATATAGGAATTCTTTTCCACAATTGAAGGAAGTCCTCGGAGATGATCCGATGCAAAATTAATTTTTTTAAATAATTAATAAGAAAAATTTGTCTTTAAATCTAACAAGACAACAGATTTTCTATAAAGTGAAAACTATAAAGAATTCAATGATAATATCAAATGATATTAATCTTTACGGAATTTATTATTATTACTAACTATAGGTGAAATTATTTGTCATATTTTTTCGATCTAGAAATATCCTTAGAGATCGCAAAAGAATTGATATCTGATAAAAAACATGACCAAGGCGGAAGACTGAGAACATCTATTGGAAGATCCTACTATGCCGCTTTCTTAAAATCAAAATTAAAATTAGAATCTTTAGGTAAAAGATTCTATGATGATACTAGAGTCCATGCAGAT
>JAHLWE010000125.1 GCA_019058135.1 Promethearchaeota archaeon
GTCGGATAATACTCAAACTTCTTGTTATATCCCTCCAGTAAGTTGTTTGTTTCCGCAATGTTTGGGTTTCTGCAGTGCGCGATCAGCTTCGAAAGCCATGATTCCATTTGTTTAAGTGCTGTAGCAAGGTGCATGCGTTTTTTGGGTTTCAATTCTTTCAGCCGTTCCACTGTCAGTTTTAACACTTCGATCTTAATGTAGGCATCTGCTTCGTCTTTTGCATCTATAACTTGGTAGAAACGGCGCAATAGCCATTGCCATTTAGGAGGAACGGGTTTTCTCGACTGGGTCGAGAGACCTGCAAATGCCTTCACGTGCTTTGATGCAATCCACTTTACATGCGTTTTACAGTTTTGGAGTTTGATAGTCTTGTATCCACGCGTATTAAGGAGTTTTCCCAAGTGTGTGGTACAATCTTTCACGAGACCCTTAATTTTCATTTTGTTTCCGCGCTTTGCTTCTTGGAACAAAATCCTACCGGATTTATTTCCCATGTGAGAAAATATCTTGGCATTTGGAATGAATTTTGTAATTGTATCCACCGTAATTAAAGCATAGGCTTTTTTCCCGCCCACAAGCATGTGGATTTCATCATAGCCCCAATATCCACTTGAAGGAATGGGTGTTTCTCTGAGCATTTCTCTGAGAGGTTCAGAGACCTCATTTACCCAATTAACAATTGTTGATTCCGATATATCGATATTGAAATCAATTTTAAACACATGCTTGATTTGTGAGGGCATGAGCCCTTTCATGTGATGTTGCCTTGCTCTTCGCCTGTAGTTCTCGTGGGAATTACAATATTTCGGCGCTAACTTGGAATAATCCGGTTTTATTTCTCCGCAATTGGGACAACGCTTCCGATGGATGCGAAACTTATGCCTTCCAAGTCCGTTGTCAAATATCACAATCCTAGGATTATGTCCATTTTTTATTAATCGAAATCCGCAATTGAGACAGTGTGTTTTCAGAATGTGGATGGTTCCATCACTTCTCATTCTCAAGGTGTAACCCTTTCCATCAGAAATTTCTATTCTTTTATCTAATTCAACGATTAAACTATGATTTTCAGGTTTAGGTAAAAAAGGGAAAAATTCAAGAAGAGTGGTTTGTTCTATCTTAATGAGAGCCAAATTTCTTCTGATTTTGCTAATGCTCATAGTAAGATCAAAGAAATGGCTCCTCTTAAATGTTTCCTCTCTGCTCAACATCTCTCCAGTGGAAATTGAGCCTTGTTCTATAAAATCAAATAATATTTCTCTTCCTTAAACAATTAAATCACAAATTTCGATCAATTCCTCTCGAAATCACCAGATTTTGTAGCCACCCACTATTTTTTATTTAAATAAGTTTACTCATAAAAAAATTTGAAGTAAAATGCAAGTTAAAAAATTACGCGACACTTTAAGAAATACAAAAGTCTCTGAAATTAGATGTGAATCAATATATTTTCAAAATGGTCAAATGATTAAGGAATATTCTGCAATAATGATTAAGGAAATAAGATTTTGGGATATTGGACTCAATAAATATCTCTTTTTGCATTATATTAACTCGAAAAACAACCTTTGCAAAACTATCTTGATCATAGATTTTATTAATGAAATATTAACAAATGACGTTTCTGAAGATAAATCCAATTATATCTATGACTCTAACGGAGTTAAAGCAAATTAAAAAAAAGAAAGAAAAAATGTAGAACTCTTTTTTTACTCAAATTTAAACAAGTTCGTCTATTTCAGGACAAATATGACATACTTCACTTTTTTTTCAATTAAATTTAAATATAACCTTATTAAATTGAATAATGTAAATTTAGATATTATACCTATAAAAAATAATTATCTAGAATTTAAACAATAAATTTTGACAAAAAGTAAAATGTAGTTAATACATATTTTTGCAAAATAGAAATCAAAATCAAAAGTGGTAAAAAGAAATTGTCTGATAAAAAGAAAATTATATGTTTTATAATCGCGTTTTTGATACTTAGTGTTTTTCAACTACCTTTATCCAAGGCATATTTAGAAAGATTTTACTTGAATTCTGATGAACCTCTAAAAATAGTAAAATTCTCGATACCTCAACAAAAATATGAAGAGATTAATTTAGAGATCGAAATTTATGGATATAAAGTAAACCCTATAGATACTTTTCCAATAGAAAGAGATGAAACAGGATTACTTCATTTAACTCAACATTATAAGGAAAACATAGTTGATTTAGAAATAATCTTAAAGTTTGGAACTTTTTCTTTTAAATCGATACCTGTAGAACAAGAAATTGTTTTCGATAAAATTGGGCAATATGAAATATATTACGAAATTGAGGATCCAATTCAAAATTTCTTTATGCAAATATGTTGTAAATTAGATTATACATGGTTCAATTTAGCATTTGACAATGGAGATTATCAATTTAATTATGACGGTATCTTGGTGCAAGGAGTTGACGATTTTGGATTATATACAGATATAAATCCATTAATATATAATACAGATGGCATATTCCTTCCTAATGATAACATAGGAATTAATCAATTGAAGCAATGCATTGTATTTTGGCAACAAAATAGTCTTTAATTGATAATAAAAGATACTTAGAAAGGATTGATTCTGTGTCGTCAAGGGGATTCTCTTTTACAGAATATGGTCTTGTTCATGAAAATTGGTGTCAATTTTTTTATTGGGTTGGGCGGATCGAACATGCTGCCCTATTACGAACTTACTGGAGAACTCATACGAGTGTAGATATTGGTGTCCGCAGATATCACGGTACCATTGCTCAAGTTAAAAGTGATCTTCAATATTATAACAGAGATTACTACGATGGTGGTGCAGGAGGTTATATTCGTGATGTGCTCATTTATGAAATGATATGTCATGGAGGACCTGAATACGGAGATGATTATTGGAATATATATGTTTGGAATGGGGAAAACTATGAGAAAGAGCCAGGAAATTTAGGGTGGTACGAAATTCATGATCTTTGGGGTCATTATTACAATCCTGCTACTGGAGAAATAATCGACATATATCCAACAGATACAATTGTTTTTGCGAATCTTTGTTATGGATATTGCGATTATGACGAACATATGGCATGGTATTGGATAGATGATGGAGCAGAATGCTTTATAGGTCCCACTACATATATACCTATATATGAATATGATGATAATGTTAATGACAGGTATGTAATGGCATTTTGGGAGGAGCTCTGTGAGGATGGTGGAACAATCCGTTCAGCAACAATAGCTTTA
>JAHLWE010000126.1 GCA_019058135.1 Promethearchaeota archaeon
ATAGTTAATAAACCACCGACCTCAACATGGGCGATACCAGGACCAATGACATATTCCCCAGGATTAGTGGTATATAAAGCCATATCACTTTCTTTATCATGTTCTGCCCACCATGTTAGTTTGAAAGGGTATTTTTCGTTTTCTTCTTTAGCCTCATCATCAAATATAACTATTAAGGTATCGATCTTTCCAACTATTGGTCGTTCGTTTCGTACATAGATTTTTCTCTCAGTTGGCCACTTCCGAATTGTTTCTTTTATGTCAATTCCATCCATTAAAGATGATTTGAACTCTTCAACCTTTATATTTTGATCTTTTAATTTTTTCTGAACTCTTTTGCGTATGAATGCAAAATAATCTTCAATAATAATATCTTCTGGTGGCCATGAGACCAAATCTCTTCCGCCATCCCAAAGATCACGCCATTCTCCCGGATATTTTTCTTTTGGTCGTTTTTTCATTGGAAGATCGTCATTTTCTTTGTAATATCTCGCATGACGGGGACGTAATTTTATGAATTTTCCTTTAGAAAATGCCCCTTCCATATTCAAATCTAAATCTGGATATTTACCGCTATCATCTTCAAAAGGATATTTAGCTGCAACCTCAAGAACCTTCCAAGCATAATCATCATCCACACAGTTCTTAGAAGATACTAATAATTGAAATAATGTAGGATTTAGTAAATTTTCAGCAATGGACAAATTCCTACAATATTGAAATAATGTTTTCAGCCTATGCAAGTCAATAAATTCTTTAAATTCTTCTCGGTAAAAATCTCTTGCTTGCAAAAATATAGGTCTAATAAACTCTTGTTTGTCAAATGAATTTAACTTTTGAAAAAAAACTTCTGGCTCTTCATATTTTTCTAACTCCTTTTCAGAATATTTCTCTCTAAATTTTTCCCAGTTGATCGTTATATATGGTATTTCTCTCAGTAAGAATCTAGCAGAGCCGCCTTTAATATTAAAAATTTCAACATATCTTTGAGGTAATAGATTCTCTTCTACTTCTTTTAATTCTGATTCATTCTCCAAATAATGTTTTATGTTTTCCCAATGAGCTAGCCCACAAATAAAAAGGACTCGATTATAAAGCTTCATTAATTTTATCAAATGAGATGCCATAAATTTCTCACGCTTTTCATCAATTTTTCTTAACTTATCGTCCTCTGGAAATTGTTTTTTCTTTTCTTTAATTATTTTAAATACCTCTCTGTAAAATACTTCAAGCCCAAGCTTTGATAAGGCATAATCATCTGGCAATTGATACGCAAACGGAGTATAATCTTTAACACTTAAATCGATAAATTCAAGCGTAATTTTATGCTCTTGAGATAATCTAATTCCCTCAATTATTGCATCACCTGGGTCTATTGGAATGAAACTCATTGTTTTTGGTTGCATTGTATCTGCATATCCAATAAGAGATAAGTAAGGAAGTCTTTCTACACCTTCCAAAATTTGTTCTTTAATATTATTCGGTAGCTCAACTGCAATTACATCTGGGTAAATTTGATAAAATGCAGTTCGAATTAACTTTGAGAATTCAATTCTTGAATGAAAAACCGGAATAACATAAATATTTTTGAATTTTATGTAAGGTTTTTTTATTATTTTCCCCCTTCTAATATAATTTTCAAAACTCAATTTCTGGGTTTAAAGATCATCATCATCTTTTTCATCAAAATCAGATAATTTATCATCATAGAAATCATTATCATCAGATTTTTCTGTATCATGCAACACTTTAAATGAAGGTGGCATTGGTTTAGAATCTTTTATTTTCGAAAAAGCAATCAAAATGTCTTTTTCTCTACGTTTCATGTATTCTTCATATTCTCCTTTCGTATATTTAATAGATGATTTATCTAGAATATGAATCATCGAATCTTTAAAGTTTGGAATAGATAATTCATTATAATCTTCATTTTTACTTGCTTTCAATTTCATGTAATATCGTAGAATGTTGATACCATCCCGTACAGTATAAGGCTCATCGTGAATGTGTGCATTTTGTAAAAATTCAACGGTATATTCTAAAATCTCTTTTTCGGCAAAAGGAAGATTATATTTTAATATTTCTAATTCATCATTTCGGTTCGGAAAATCGATTGTTATAGCTACTGCCATCCGCGACATCATATATTCTGGTATCTCGTAAGTACTTGCATCTTCATTCATGGTAACACATAGTCTAAAATCTTCATGTGCATAAATCCTAATGCCAGCAATAATTGATTCCACATAACGCCTGCGATCCATCAATGGTGCCAATGTCGCCCAACATTTTTCTGACATTCGATTTCCCTCATCTAATACACAAACGCCCCCCTTTATCATTGCTGAAACCAAAGAACTAGCATGATATTCTATCTCGTTTTTTGCGGCAATAACGGGTGTTATAATAAGGTCTTCTGGTCTTACATCCATTGATGCTTGAAGCAAATAGACAGATCTTTTCAAGGATTTTCCTGCTGCATATGCCAAGGTTGTTTTACCAATGCCTGGCTTTCCCAAAATCCGCGGATTTAAAGGCAAATCATTATCATCAACTTTCATCCAAGCCGCTCTTAATTGCTTAATAAGTGTATCATCACCAACCCAATCCATATTTATATCTACTGGTTCGGATAAACGTAGCTCTAC
>JAHLWE010000127.1 GCA_019058135.1 Promethearchaeota archaeon
ATTAACAAATCCGTATGTGTTAAAATATTGAATAATCCTGTAAATGGTAAGGAAATAATTGTAATTATTGCAGTTGGGTATCCAATAAAGCATCCAATGCAGAAATCTATTCCTTTAATTTTAAATGTATGTCCTTCAAATTTTTCACATAATGGATGGTGCCTTAATAAAAGCGGTTTTGCTGAATTGAATGCAACTTTTATTCTATGTTTAAGTGGGATTTTTGATTTTTTTTTCATTATAGGAACTCGGATTAGAAGTAATAATTGATAGCCTCGTATAAAAGTTCGTGATGAAAGTGTTATTTCATAATAGAATAATAATAGAATTAAACTCTTTTTTTTAAATTATTTGCTTGTTCTTCGAAATATTTATTAGTGTAAGAAAAAAATTTTGTATATCCTTCACAAAAGTATGTTTTCTCTGGATGTGGATTATCCGGGAAAAATCTATCTTTGAGACATCCACCGAAACACAATTTTTTCCATTCACATTCCGAGCAATCTTGAGGAAGCTGTTCTTTTTGAAAAGCAAATATAGCATTTCGTTTTTCAATTAATTCCGTAAAATTATTATGTAAAATATTCCCTAATTTGCATTTTTCATAGACGAAGAAATCACATGGATAAATATCTCCATTCCATTCTACAACCATATAATTTGCACATTTGTCATCGAGAGTACAATTTCCTTTAGGGTATCCTAAATAACCAGCAATAATTGAATCAAATATTCTTATTGATGCTTGTTGATTAGATTTTAACCACTCATCGAAAAGATCGCATAAAAATTTACCATATTGGTGTGCATTAATGCAATAAGATGATTTTTTTCCAGTCTCATCTGCTTCAAGAGCGGGAATAAATTGCAAATAATAAAAACCGTTATCTAAGAAGAAATTATAAATCTCTTTAACTCGATTAACATTCGCTTTACTTACTACACATAATATATTGAATTCTACATTATTTTTCTTTAAACATTCAATGGCTTTCATTACTTTTTCCCAAATTGACTTGCCGCCAATACTTTTTCTATAACGATCATGAATTTGCTTCGGTCCATCAAGACTTAAACCAATCAAGAAGCGATATTCATTAAAGAATTTTCCCCAATCATCGTTAATAAGAATTCCATTAGTTTGAAGAGCATTTCCAATTACTTGTCCAGATATACCATACTGTTGTTGGAATTCTACAACTTTTTTATAGAAATTGAGCTCAATTAAAGTAGGTTCTCCGCCTTGCCAATTGAAAACAGATTCATTAAAACGATATTGCAAGAATTTTGATATTATTTTTTCGAGAACTTTATAATCCATACGAGGGCGTGCATTATCTGAATATAAATCAGCTACTCTCAAATAAAAACAGTACTTACATTTTAGATTACAATCAAAAGAAACTGGTTTAATTAAAAGTTGGAAAGGATCCATTATTGATTTAGGTTTTAAATTCAAATATTGATTTATTTTGTAGTTTATTTTTTATTATATTCAATTTCGACAATTTCAACTATTTTTGGAAGAATTTCTGCGATGCTTCCATGTATGACTACGAGACATTGATGGTCAATATTTGTTTTTTCTCTATTTATTATACCTAATTTGGCATCAACGTTTAAAGCTTTATATGGCAAAAAATTTGCTGGTGATACTAAAAGACTTGTGCCCAAAATCATCATTATGTCACAGTTTGCGATAAGCTCATCGGTTCTTTCGAGTGCTTCCGTAGGTAATTGTTCTCCGAAAAAAACTGCATTTGGTTTTAAAATGCCATCACAATCAGGACATTTTGTTGATGGATTTCCACTTAATAATTGATTAACTAGAGTTGTTATAGGAAATATTTTTCCACATTTCCCCATGCATTTTGCTTCATTTATAGTTCCATGTATCTCAATTACATTTTTAGTATGAGCTCTTTTGTGTAAGCCATCTATATTCTGGGTCATTATTCCATTTAATTTTCCCATTTTTTGCAATTTTGTCAGACTTTTATGGCCTGCATTTGGTTTGGCTTTAATCATATTAAGACCTATTTCTAACATCGTCTGATAGAACGCAGTTGGATTTCGCGTAAAAGTTGAAATATCTGCAAATGAAGGATCCATTCGCTCCCACAATCCTGTGCCGGGACTGCGAAAATCCGGAATACCGCTTTCTGTGGACATCCCCGCTCCAGTAAGCGCTACTATATTTTCAGATTCAAGTATTAATTCAGCAAATTTTTGAATTTTTTCTTTCATTTCTTTTCAATGCAATTCTTTTGGAATTTAATTTAATTATATTTTTTAATTTATTAAATAAATTATTGAAATAATGAATAAGGTTTAAATTTTAAAAGTTCGAATTTTCCAAGGATTAACTTTATCTATTCTATTTTTTTTAGATCTTATTTCATTATAATTAAAATTGATTTCTCTTAGTTGATTTCTAATTAATGCTCCTTCAAATTGGACATTATTTTGTTTATCACTGGGATTAAATATTCGTAAATAGGAATTATTTTTCCGTTTCCATAAGTTAATAAGTGTAACTGGTTGGTTTATTGTAAGAAATGACATAGATTTCTTTTCAAATTTATAATTGTTTTTAATTCGTATCCCGAATAATTTAAATTGAAATGAATTTGCGTAGTTTAATGCAGAATGTAATTCAGCCTCATTAGTAATTGATAAAGCAAATTCAAATCTTCCTTTGGAAGTTATGAAATTTCGTATTTTGAAATTATAACGGTCAATATGGAATTTCTGACTATTTTTTTGCATGAAAATAATTCCATCTTTTTTTCCTTTTAACCATAGAAAGTCTAACGTCTTAATATTTGTTCTTTTTGTCTCTTCGATGCCAAATGGATAATTAATAAAAGATTTTAAAATCTCAATTTTGGGAATAAGTATTATTTCTCTTAATGAATTGGAATCCAAATTGAGTTCAAGTCTATTCACACCGTTATATTGAATAATTTCAATTTGGAAAGCTTTTTCATCTAATTCTCCAGTCAATATGAATTTTTCTTCAATGTTATCTTTATAATGCTTTTTTATTGATAGGTTGTAATCAAATTTTGATTGAAATTTTAATTCACATACATTTTTATCCTTATATTTTATTACAATTGTCTTAAGGTCTTCCAAAATTTTCAATTTATAAAAATAATCTGTATTTGGTTGAGAAATTTTAGCATTTTGTTGGGTTAGTGAATATATTTTGAAACCTATTCCTGGGACTTCAGCCATAAATTTCAAGGTAGAATTGTGATATTGAAATGGAATTTCTTCATTATCTTCAATAAATGTCATTTTGGAAGGATCCTCTAACGATAATTGAATTGAAAAGGCATCTCGTCTCGGAATTGCCGTCGGGTTGAATATTAGAAAATTGATATCATTGTTTTTAATAACTTCAGTTTTTGATCCCAATTTTTCTGCCAATTTAGAAAGAGCCTCACGAGAATAATCTCTACATTGATTTTGGATCTCTTTTTGTAATTTGAAGCTTAATTCAGAAATTGAGATTTTATCATTTTTTATCTCTAATTTATGTAACTCTTCACGACCCAATTGTTGAGCAGAATAGTCTCCTGATCGTATAAATGGAACTGTATAATTATCATGAGCTTGAGTAAGCAATAGTTTCTTCCACAAATCATCAAAAAAGGAATCATTTGATGTCTCATTGAATAACCCTAAAATGCAATTTAAAATCTCAGCAGTTAATAAACTAATCTCACATTTTTTATTTTTAAGGAATAGTTTATTTGAAACAAAGATACTATCTGCTAATGCGAAATTATCCCGGCTGAATTTGAACCCTCCATCCTTTTCAAATTTTTGAAAAAATTCAAAACATGTAATGAATTTTCCAAAGATTTCTGAAAATTTGGAAAGCCTCCAAATTTCTTCTTGATAAGGTTGGGGCATTATAAAATCTTCAATAGAAGAATACACAACGTATTTCATAAAAGGACGCGAGACAGATTGAAATAGGAGGTTTGGAATTTCTCTGAAGAATGTTCCATGCCAATATTCTCCATTAAAGACTCCAGATTGCTCTGTGATTGTACTTATTTTTGTATCATCTAAACCTATCCAATCGATATTTCCAGAGGGAGTAGTGGGATTTAATCCAATAAGCCTCGTCCTTAAAGAACCAAATTCTATTTCAAATCCTTTTAAAATTTGAGGGATTTGAGGATGTAACGAACTTTCCGAACAATAATAAATCGTGCAATCTAATCCCAATTGTTTTAATAGATTTAGTCCGTATTCGAATTGCTTAATATTCGACTCCGCACCAATGATTAAACTGTATGGTTGTGAAAAAGTAGGATTAATTATTTCAAACCTACCAAGTTTAAATAATCTTAAAAATTCCGAGATTTTTTCAGGATATTTTTTATACAACCATTCCAAACAACTTATTGCAATTTCAATATGATAAGGCATATTGGTTTTAATTGCAAGTTCCATTTTTTCTAATAAGCGATTTATTGCAAATTTAGGAGAGTCAAATTCACAAAAACCAATATCATTGATTATTACACCCCCATGCCCTCCAATAATGAAAAATATCTCCGGATGGAATTCTCGCTTGATAATTAACTTTAATTTTCTTAAAATAGTCTTAAATAAATTGTATTTCGATTTAATATCTTTATCTTTTATACTTTTTAATTCATTTACCTTTTCTTTAATCTTCTTAAAATTAATTTTATACTTCTTAATTGGATTTTTATCGGAAAAATCTTTAATTAAATCAATAACTTTATCAAGGGCTAAAATATCTTTAATATCTAATTTTGAATTGATATTTTTCATTAGATAATAATAGAGAAATCAATTTTAAAAAATTTGAGAATGAAAGAAAAAGAAAAGCAATATAAAATGATTTACGCTTTAATTTGTAAAAGAATAGGTTTCATTTGTTCGTACTTCATTGCACCTTCAACTTTTTTAATTATATTTCCGCCCTTTATAAATAATGTTGTGGGAACTGCACGAATTCCAAAATTTACCGCAATATCTCGAGCCTCATCGACATCAACTTTCGTAAAAATGAAATCCATTTTAAATTCTTTTTGAAGTTGTTCAAATATAGGGGAAAACCATTTGCATGGACCACACCAGACAGCAGAACAATCAATAATAACAATTTTATTCGGATATTGGTTTATTACATTGGATAATTCTTGATAATTTTTAAGATGTAAAACGTCATTTGGCATTTTAAGCATTTTTTTCAATAGTTCTTCCTTCTTTTTACGAATATCATCCAATTTTTTATCCATTTCTTATTCTCTGAAGTTTATTTTTCTTGCAATTATTTACATTAATTTTCAATTTTATTTAAAATTAATTTTAAAAAAAAATTCATTCTTTTAAGTGAATTTTTTTAATATGTTTAAGGCGATATATTTTAGATAACTATTTTCCTCATTTTTTAACTCATATTCAATAATTTTAATACCTTTATCAAAGGAATAACGATAATTGTTTGTAAGGTTTAAAATGTAATCGTAACATTTAAAGTGTAATCTTGCCCACATATATATTATGCCTATATATATACTTGCAACTAAACTTCAAAATCCTGATCTAGTTAAGAAAAGGAAAGAACAGGGTGAAAAATGGTTAAAGTTAGTTAGAGAAAAAGTTCCAGATATTAAATGGATCGCACATTATGCTATATTAGGTCCTTATGACTTTCTTGATGTTTTTGAAGTGAAAAATGAAAAAGAAGCTGCAAAAGTATCGTTACTATCACGTTCTGCGGGGGCCACCTTAGCAGAAAGTTGGACGGCCATTCCATACACAGAATTTCTTGAATTAGCTGAGGACCTGAAATAAAACAACACTTAATAGCGCAATTGTGGTTAGGAATAAATTCATATTCCAAAAAACTTTAAATAATTTAACTTAATTTTAATTCATATTTTCATTTTTAAATTAATTGGTTTTATTTTTTAACAATCAAAGCGAGTTTTTTTGTAAAGTGGAGAATTTCATATTTGCTCTAATATTAACAACTATTGCTGGCTTATCAACCACAATTGGTAGTGTAATCGCATTATTTTTTAAGGAACCTGGTCCAAAATATATTTCAATCTCCATGGGCTTTTCTGCTGGAGTTATGATTCTTATATCTTTTGTTGAATTATTACAGCAAGGTATAACTTCTTTAGGTTTTTTTAATGGACATTTATGGTTTTTTATTGGAATGATAATTATGTTTGCAGTTGATTTGGGGATTTCACATAAATACGAATTTGAAGATTCTCGTAAAAAAGGGCAAAATGAAAAAAAAAAACCTAAATTAGAAAAAACTTCATTATTAATTGCATTAGGTGTATTTATTCATAATTTTCCGGAAGGTATGGCTACATTTGCTGGTACATTAAAAGATATCGAATTAGGGTTTTTATTGATGGTAGCTATTGCGCTTCATAATATACCAGAGGGGATAGCAGTGGCGGTTCCTGTTTATCAATCAACAAAAAGCAGTAAAAAAGCTTTTTTATGGTCCTTTTTATCAGGAGTTAGTGAACCTATAGGTGCTCTAATTGCGGGATTAATACTTTTGCCTTTTTTGAATGATTTTATATTGGGAATAATGTTATCTATTGTGGGAGGATTTATGGTGTTTATTTCATTGGATGAATTATTACCCGTATCTCGTTCGTTTGGTAAAGAAAATCTTTCAATTCTAGGGCTTATTATGGGAATGTTTATAATGGCATTGAGTTTATCATTATTATAGGGGGAAAAAGTAGTAATTTAATATGAAAACAGATTGGATTGAATTTAATAAAAAGGAAATGTATTTCTTGCTTGTTCCTGCTCTTTTAGATATTTTCGTTTAATTTCTTTATTAATAAGTCCTTCAATTCTACATAAATACTCATATTCATCCTTTAAACAGAGGGTAATTGCTGTTCCTTTTTTACTCATGCGAGATGTTCTACCTATTCGATGTACATAATTTTCTGAGAATTTGGGAAGATCATAATTAATAACATGAGAAATATTTTCAATATCTAAACCTCTTGCAGCTACATCAGTAGCGATGAGCATATTAATCTTATGAGTTTTAAATTCTTTTAAGATTTTTTCTCGCTGAAATTGGGATAAATCACCGGATAATAATCCGATTCTATACCATGTTTTCTTTCTAGTTAATTTATTAAACAGCCAAGATGCTGTTTTTTTTGTATTGACAAATAAAAGAACATTTTTTGGGTTTTCTTTTTTTAAAACCTGAAGAAAAGTGTTAAATTTTTGTTCAAATAAATCAATTAAATAAAAATATTGTCTGGTACTTCTTACAGTTAGGTCATCTCTACTTAAATTAAGAAATGTAAATTTATTTCTTGTGTATTTTTTAACTAATTCTCTTATATCATAATCTAATGTGGCTGAGAATAACATGAATTGATATTTAGTTTTAATAAAGCTTAAGATGTATTTTATGTCTGGGGCAAACCCCATATCCCAAAGCCTGTCTCCTTCATCTAAAACCACAAATCTAATATTGTTAAAATTAAGTTTACCTCTTTTGTAGAGATCAATGAGTCTTCCGGGTGTTGCAATAATTATATTAATACCCTGCTCCAACTTTCTTATCTGGTTATTTATTGAAACTCCACCATATATAGGTAAAGATTTTATTCTATTATCTCTCAAATCTTCTATTACTTCATAAACTTGTTTTGCAAGTTCGCGTGTAGGAACTAAAACAAGACATTCAATATTATGAAACTTTAATTTTTCCACAATTGGAATAATATATGCTAAGGTCTTTCCCGTTCCAGTCTTGGCTTGAGCCATGATATTATGATTCTTTAGAATTAAAGGAATAGCTTTTTCTTGAACTGGTGTTGGTGATGTAATATTCATATTGTTTTTTAAAGCATTAATGCGTTCTACGCTAATGTCTAATTCTTCGAAATTCACTGAAATTCACTTACTAAGTTTGCTTTTTTCATCATTTGTTAAAGAAACAAATATTTCATAATTATTAAACTCTTGCAAATTCAATTTTAGAGAAAGTTTAAGGAAATTTTTGCTCTGCTAATTGAATTTTTTGATTTTTAAAAATTTTAGTTTTTTCCTCGCTACTAATAAAATAAAATTTAATTTAATTTATAAAGATAAAAAAAAGGTTTTTATTGAAAAATTTAATCAATTAATCTGTAAAATATAAATGTTCATCAAATCCTGTTTCAGCGGTTAGATCTTGCCCTAATTTTTGGATTCTCTCTTTTGTAGGATTTGCAAGAATCCTATTCATAATTTTTATAACTTTTTCTAATTTTCTTTCAGAAAATTCTTCAACTATTCGATCATAACGAGCAAATGGAATTCCTGCAGTATATACACCAACTTGGGATCTGGTAGCCCTACTTGAGGTTTGCCAATGCTCAACTTTACATTCAATGCTCTCTAAATAATGGGATAATTTAAACCATTCTAATAATAAATTGAATTTTTTACTTTTTCTATTAAATTTTTTTAAAATATTATTAATACGATTTAACCTATCTGGGTGTATTTCGAGAAATATTGCTTCTTGATCTTCGGTAAGTGAATCTTTAGTCTTTTCTTTAATTAATTTCATTATTTCCTCAACTTTTTTTGCTCGCTCCTCAGTAATTTCGGGAACTTGCCTTCGTAGATCTTGAGGGGAAAATTCTGATGCGTCTCCATTCTCTACAGTTTCAGATAGACCTTGTCCTATTGTTTCAGCTTGAGGTGTTCTTTGAGGTTGCGAAGAATGAATATAAATAGTCTTTTCTGGTAATGAAAATAATGCATCCAATTTTTTTGTATCTTCTCCTGCTTCTTTAATTCTTTGTTCTATTACTTCATGAGGGTATCCCATTTCTCTAAGATAAAATCGAATATTTTGTAATGTATTATCAAAAGAAATCTGTTGCTGATTAAGAGAACTTGCAAATTCTTTCTCTAATAATTCATCTGCAATTTGATTTATTCTTTCAGAAACGATATCCTCCATTTTTAAATCTTCAATTTTTTCAAGAATGTATTTGATTTGTTCTTCAGATAAATATGATAATTCACCTAATGGACCTACAAGATAAGAAATTTTGTTTAA
>JAHLWE010000128.1 GCA_019058135.1 Promethearchaeota archaeon
CCATGATAAATTAACTGGTGAGGAAAGGAATTATTTAACAAGATTATTACGTTATGCGTTTGAACATTCAGCAATGCAAGAATTAGAAAACTATCCCATTCCGATGGAAATTGAAATCAAATCTATAATGCTTGATAAAATTCCTGCTGAGTGGGTTATACCCTCAGATCCAATAAAAGATCATATAATTTTATATCTTCACGGGGGTGGATGGATAATTGGTTCTCCTATAACTTGCCGGAGGTTAAATTCTGCTATAGCTAAAGCTACAAGCATTAAAATTCTAAGTATTAATTATCGCCTTGCCCCAGAACATCCATTCCCCGTACCGTTAGAAGATTGTGTTAATGCATACAAATGGTTATTGTCAAATGGATTTAAAAATGACCATATAATCATAGCGGGAGATTCTGCTGGAGGAAATTTAACCCTAACAACTCTTTTAAAAATAAGAGATTTGGGAATCGGTTTACCTGCTGGAGCGATTTGCCTTTCGCCTGCTACAGACCTTACTTTAGCCGATAATTCTTTTTTTAAAAATGCTGAAACTGATCCAATATTAGCAGATATCGGAATTTTTTGGTGGATGGTCGCATATCTTTCTGGAGAAAACCCTCGCAATCCATATATCTCACCATTGTTCGCGGATTTAAAGGGATTACCTCCAATATTAGTACAAGCAAGCTCATGTGAAATGCTTTATAGTGATACTACTCGCTTTGTTGAAAAAGCTAAGAAGGCAGGAATAAACGCAATATTACAATCATGGGATGATATGACGCATGTATTTCAAGGATTAAGATATGAACTTATTCCGGAAGCTAAAGATGCCATTAGTAAGATAGCTGACTTCACTAACCAATTATTCAAAATTTAGATCTACAAAAATTTTATAAATATTTTTAGTACAGAATCCTATAAAAATCAGTTATGGAAATGAATTCGTGAAATAACCGTTATTCTTTAAAATCTCATACCAAAAGTATGATAAAATCTTCTTAATATTGCTCGAAAAGAATATACATTACAGAACTGTAATTTAGAGTCGATTACATTACAAAGCATTACAATAATACTGATTTGAAATTATAAATTCATTACACTCCTAAACTATAAATTTTTATTAGAAATTGAAAAAATTAAGTAATAAATACTTGTTAAATAGATGAATTAAATGGGTTATAAGGAACAAATTATAGAAATTTTGAATGGTAATAGATGTACGACCCAAGAATTAGCCAATAGATTAAATATAACTGAATCCGATGTAAGAGTATATCTCAATAGGATATTCAAAGAAAATGAAAACACATTAAAAGTTGTAGGTACAAAAAACAAATATAAAATTTATACCCTTAATAAAGAAACACAAGAAAATAACAATAAATTAATATTTTTGCTAAGAAATCTGTATAATCTGATGGAAAACAAAATGAATTTAGCTAAAACTCCAGATAATAAAGATATTGAATTAATTAAAGACATTGAATCAGTGATTGAATAATGAACTTGTTGGAAAAAGCATTAAAAAAAATTGAAGAATCCAAAAATATAGGCAATAATATTAAAAAAGAAGAATTCATATCAAAATCCAATTTTGTCGGGCAAATTAACACAAAAACAAATCCAACTATTTCTAAAACTATTAATATATGTCCTAAGTGTAATAAAAGAATTAAAATAAATCAAGATAAAAGTATGAACAAAGATGAAATAATTCAATGGTTTTCTACCTTCATCAATAGAAATAAAGATATTTTCACATTAAACTGGCTTAGAGGACAAAAGCTAACATTTGAGAGCATTTATGAAATAAGAAAATAAACTTAGTATTTGTTATTTCATACTAAACCTAATTGACAAAAATGTTAATTGATGCGTTCCCTAATAGATTAAAATGTATATAAAGGAAAGAAACCTAATTATTAACTACTTACAAATTATATTTCGAAAAAAAATAAAAAAAAAATTTTACAAGGGTGGAATTTATGATAAAAAATCAAAAAATATATGCAACTGGGCATTTTTAAAATTTTGGTAATCTCTTTCCAACGACGACGAAGAAAATAAGAAAAAAGAAGGAAATCATTGTGATAAAAAACTTTATTTCTTTCCCATAACTCATCATATAGATATTCTAACTCGCTTGTTCGTAATTTAAATTCAACTGAGTTATATTCTTTTTCTCCATTCTCTGAAGGAATTCTTAGATCGATATGAGTACTTCCTTTTTTCCGCTTTGATTTATCAAATAATCCTTTACCTTCAAAAAGTCTTTTATTAATAAAAGTGAGCACTATTTCATGGTGTGTAGCGTGGCTCTTGGATTTTGTTTCCAAAAGTTTTTTAACTAAGTTATTAACTTTCACCGACCAGAACGCTTTAAAAGTGAAATTATCGTATTTACGAGAATAACTCATTCTATTTAAAAGTAAGAAATAAGGTAATAAAAGAATAAAAAAAATAAAAGAGATATTAAAAATATTATAAAGGATAAAAAAATAAATTTGGTCCTTCTACGACTTTTCTATAGATGAAACAATGATCATGACATTATTATAAAGTAAGAATATTGATACCGTCATTA
>JAHLWE010000129.1 GCA_019058135.1 Promethearchaeota archaeon
ATTTACAATTGTTCTAATATTTCATTAATTAGCATCTTAGATGATTAAAACAAATTAAACGCTAAAAGTTGTTAATTTATGACATAAAACATATGATTTTGTCTCAACATCCTAATTGTGAGCATTTCTCTGATCATGTGTATCATATTGGAAAATACAGATTTTGTATAGGTTGCTTTACATATTACCCTACAATTATTTTTACAATTATCTTTTCAATTCTCTTGATAGATTTGAGTTTACAAAATCTTTTCATTTTATATTTTATCTCCTATCTATTCTTTTTAGCAATTTTGTTGAATAGATTCCATCTTACAGGTTATAAAATTCTAAAAATTCTTTCAAAAGTATCAATAGGAATTGGAACGGGATTCTATATTGTTGCGGTATTATATCTTCCGATATTTCTTATATTAAAAATATTATCATTGTTTATTGTAAATTTTTATGTTGGAGTTATAGCCTACGTTAGAGTCAACCATATTGTTAAAGAATGTGAGGATCAGTGTGAATATAAGGGAAATTGGGAGGTATGCCCAACGATGAAACCAATAATCGAAAATTTATACGAACATGGTTTCAAAAAAAAGAAAATTAAAATTATTTCAGAGAAATAAGATAATACACAATAAGGAAATTATGATAACTATCTCAACTAATATACCTTTATGGTTGTAGGTAAGATCTGGGAGCCACATGAAGAATTTATTTCGCACTTTATCAATTATCGGGTGTAAAAAATATTTTTTTCCCCAGTTTGGATCCTTTTTAATGTGACGCTGTATCATCCTTAATGTGTACCAGTCCCAAATATCGAATAGAATCGATACAATCATAACCAGCCAATACGGATTAAAAAAAATTATGAAAACCAGAAAGCTCGTCACATAAATAATAATATGCCAGGATAGCCAGATTTTATCTCCTTTTTGTGGTTCAGGGGTATGATATGTTAATCTTGCAAGACAATCAACGAGAATATGAGATAAAAACGCTAATATTAATATTAATATAATGTTAAATGGAAATGGAATAATTGGAAAAAGATATTTTTGAATAATAATTCCGACCAAAAAGTGGGTAATCATTTGCATAATAATAAAATCAACAGTCTTCTTCCTAAAAATAAATGAAAAATAAAATATTAATTTTGATTTTTTTTTTCTTCCAGTCAATCGATTAAATGAACATTTTTTCGGAACTCGAAAAATATAATAAATGAGTTTTACAATTACAATCGCTACTTCCAAAGTCTGGTATAAAATTATCTGCCAATTGTAAGAAATATCTTGCAAACTCACATTCTAATTTTATTTTACAGGGAATAAAAATAATTTTGGTTAAAAGAGCATTCTTATTTTCTAAAAAATAATCTATATGCCAAAATCTTTTCTTTTCGTATGATTTTTTCAGATGTCGTTTAAGTCTATTTAATAAAGTAGACGATCCTTGAGTCCCCATTGCTGATCCTATATAATAATATAAACCCTTTTTTAAAAAAATTAAACCTAAACTTCCAATTGACAATTCAATATCATTTTGAAGGCTGATTTCTAAAATATAGGTTCCTTTCATTTTAAATTTTTAATAATTGTATTTTTCCTTGTGATTATGTATATGATTTGCAGAATTGTTTTAATAGACGAATATTTTAATTAATTAAAAATTAAATATTTAACATAAAATATTAGAAAAAAACAAAGCAAGGATGATAAGATGAACGAGTTATTTTTTACAGAGAAGCACTACGCATTACAAGAAGATGTAAGAAAATTTCTATTAACAGAATTAGAACCGATAAAGAATGAAATTAATCAGAATAAAAAAATTCCTCTTTCTTTGATTAAAGAAATTGGAAAAAAGGGATTATTTGGACCATTAATTCCAAAAAGATACAATGGTTCGGAGCTTGGAATGATTGCTCATTGTATGATAACTGAAGAGATTTCTAAAATTAATGTGGCTGCTTCGGTTACTCGAACGCCTTGTATTTTAGATGGATATCTTCTTAATAAATTTGGAAATGAAGATCAGAAAGAAAATTATCTAAAAAAAATTGCAACTGGAGAAAAAATGTGCAGTATTTGTGTTACTGAAGAAGGTGCCGGTTCTAATGTGGCGGGAATAAAGACCGTAGCAAAGAAAAAGGGAGATATTTATCTCTTAAACGGTTCTAAAAAATTTATAACAAATGCTGGAATTGCAGATTATTATTTTATTTGGTGTATTACAAATCAGAATGTTGATTCTCGGAATGGGATGAGCGTATTCTTAGTGGAAAAAGATAGTCCCGGCTTAACGATTGAAAATCCTTATGGTTTAATGGGAATAAATGGAATTTATAATGGAACTCTTCAACTTAATAAAATAGAAGTTTCAGAAGAGAATCTTATCGGTGAAGAGGGAAGTGGATTTCAAAGTTTGATGGCAACTTTTAATATTGAAAGATTGACCTTGAGTTCTGAGAGTAATGGTATATCTCTAGCGGCTTTAGAGGATTCCAAATATTATGCAAAAAATCGAATTCAATTTAATAGACCAATCTCATCATTTC
>JAHLWE010000130.1 GCA_019058135.1 Promethearchaeota archaeon
AAAGATTGCGCTTGAAGCACAAGAAATAATTAAAGATTATCGCGAACAAAGAAGAGAAGAAGCATTTAGAGTGCTAGAAGAGGCAGAACAATTAACCAACTCAGGAAAATATGAATTAGCGATTAGCGCTTATAGAAATGCCACGTTAATTCTTAGCGAGATTCAATATCCTATCGATTCAATTAATGAGATGATTAAAAAGGTTCAGAATAAAAAATTAGAGCAAGAACAGTTTATACAAATAGAAATGGAAGCAGCGCTCCAAAGAGAACAAGAAGAAAAGTACCTTGAAGGGGAAATTGCTCAACAAGTTCAGTTGGAACAAGAAAGAATGATGGAGAAGTTAAAAGCTATTGTGTCACGTGAAAAATTACAAACTCGTTTTGAACAACGAAGAAACGAAGCATTCAAGGTACTAGAAGAAGCAGAACAATTAATTAAGACTGGTAACTTTGATGAAGCAATTAAAACATACCGAAAAGCTTCGTTAATTCTAAGTGAAATTCAATATCCCTTAGAGTCAATCAATGAGATGATCAGAAAAGTACAAATGAGAAAGTTCCAACAAGAGCAGATTATTCAACAAGAAAAGGAAGCACAACTCCAGAGAGAAAGAGAAGAGGCCGAGCTTAGAAGAATTATTAAAGAACGTCAGCGTCAAGAAGAGGAAATGAAAAGAGCAAGATATTTGGCTCTAAAGCAAAGAGAAGAATTAATTGCAAGAGTAGAAAGTCGTAGAGAAGTTGCATTTTCCCTATTGGAGAATGCTGATAAATTTTTAAAGCATTTCCCCCCTGATTTTGATAAATCAATTGAGTTATATTTAGAAGCTAGAAATATTCTTTTAGAAATAAATTGGGAGCCAGAAATTGCGAATTTAGACGCTATGATCAGAAGTTTAAGAGAAGAAAAACAAAAGTTTATCATTCAACAAAAGCAAGAAGAGGAGGCTCGAATTCGTGCTGCTGAAGAATATGAGAAATTTAAGCAAGAAATTCTAAGAAAAAAGTTAGAAGTTCAAAGAGTCCAGGAAGAACAACGGATAAAGCTTGAAGCATTTAAATTTGAACAAGAACAACGAGAAAAACTTCAACAAGAGGGGTTTAATCTTCTTGATGATGCAAAAAGATCAGTTTTAATGCATCAGTTTAATTTTGCTTACGAACAATTTGATCAGGCTGTTGAAAAATTTAAAAGTATTGGCTGGTTTGAACAGATAAAATATATTGAAAAGGAAATAGAGACTACTAAGAAATTAGAAGAAAATGCAATAAAAGTACAGGAAGAAGTTAAAAGAGCTCAAGAGGCACTCTTAAAAAAAAAAGAATTGGAAGAACAGCGTCGAATAGAAGAAGAAACAATGAAAATACAATCAGTTAAGGAAATTACAGCAATTTCAGATGACATAATTAAATCATTAAGACAACAACGAATAGAACAAGAAAGTATTCAAGTTTTTACTAAAGAACAAATAAAATCAGATGCTGCAAGTTTTGCAAAAGAGTTAACAAAAATGATTAAAATTAAACAAAATTTGGTAGCAGAAATTGCAAAAGCTGAAGAGGACGAGAAACAAAAAGCAATAGAGAAAGAAAAACAAAAAACCAAGGAAGAACTAAAAGAGCTACATAAATGGATAAAAGATGCTGCAAAAAAATCAAAGAAAAAATAATTGAGGGTAAGCTCTAAAGTTTTTCTTGTACTTGCTCAATTACCTCCAAACGGTATGGAATTTAATGTTGATCCATTATTAACTCTCTCCATTATTATTAGAGAGATTGTGTTAATGTTTTTAGGTTGTTTTTTATTATATAAATGGTTTAAAGCAGAAAAAAGATTTTATACAGATTTACCTTTCCTGATGGCGATTTCAATATTCATTCTTATAATAGCAAAAGGTTTTGATATCCTCCTATAATTAATTATAGACCCATTTCATCGAGTTTCTCTTTATTCATTTTTACTTTATCAGGTGTTAGCTTGTAAGATCTCCAGAGGACTATAGTCGAGATGAGCATGAAGATAAAAGGAAGCAATGCAAAATGTATTTGAATTCCCAATGTAGCTTTGGGAGTTTGAGTTAAGGATTCCTCCACGAACCCAGTAAGAGTATGTACGATAGCAAAACTAAGTGCTTGAGCAACTAGAGCCGTTCTGCTGACAAAAGTTTGAAAGCCTTGATAAATTCCTTCTTTTCTTTGACCTGTCATGACCACTGACTCGTCTATCACACCCGATCTAACCGGACCCATCATTACCCAATAGCCACCTTCGCACATACCCCAGATAAATATAGCGACGATCATGATAAAGTAATTAGTAATAAAAAAAAGCGGTATTGTGCCAATTGTCAAGAAAATAGCTGCGAATATCATTGTTTTCCGGTCGTTGTTGGTTATATCTGCAATTTTCCCCCAAATAGGCATTGAAATAAACATTCCTACGAGAAGCGCCGCCATTATTAATATAATATCATCTGGATTTGCGCCTAATACAAATTGTGCAACATAGGGAATGGACCCAACCATCGTTTGCACTAGACATAGATAAAGCATGAAGGAAACTATATACGCCATAAAATTCTTATGTTTTAAGCAAGCTTTAAATTCGCTAAAAAAAGATTTTCTCTCCATTCCTTCTTCGCACTTCTCTAGATAACAGTCAATTCGCACTTGATCCTCACGGCTACCTGGAATAGCGACTGCTAAAGCGGCCAGACAAATAATAACAACCACCCCTGCTTGGACAACATAAGTCCCTTTATCGCCCCATTCTATAAAAAGGCTTGGAACTATGGCTCCAAAGGCGGTTCCTAAAGTTGCTACGAGAGTGCTTAAAGTAGCTGCTAACCTACGTTCACTATTTTCACGAAACTTATCTGGAAAGATTGAGTAATAATTTACACCAAATAATGACGCAAAAGTATCGTATAAACATGTCATAATTACAAGCCAAGCAAATAGGATCAAGGCACCTTCTTGTGGATCTACCGCTGGTGGCATAAAAAGAAGGAGATAACTGAAGATCCATGGAATTCCTCCAGCTAAAACCCATGGAAGACGCCTTCCCCATTTTTTTGTGAATTTGAAAGGTCGATTTGTTAAATAACCAATTAAAGGATCATTCACAGCGTTCCATACAGCGAATATGATGAATCCTAAACTAGTAAGCCAAACATCTAAATGAATCACGGTCTCATAAAAGAAGAAAACATACGCTCCAAAGCTCATATTAAAGAATTCGCTTATAAATGCGCCAAAACCATATGAAACCATGCCCTTTTTAGAGTGCTTTATATCAATCGTTTCTATTGTCATATTTAGAATTTCATTTTTAATTTAAGAAAATTTGTACTTATAAAATTTTTTTAGTAAATAAATTTATTTTAAAAAGTGATTTAAACTTTTATTTTATCGAAAATTTTCACTTAAGATTTTTCACTTAATATATTTTCCATTTTTTATATCTTTCTAAATATAGATTATTTTTTAGATCGAATACGTTTTTGATAAACTATATGTTTTCTTAACGGTTTAGTATAGTGGAAGATTGACCGGACCGCTTCTTCATTTTTATTCCAGATGGAGGTCCCTTCTAAGTAATTTACTCCGTTGAACCCCACCGTTATTTGCCCAATATTATTTAATGCGGAGAAAATTCCTTTACCCGTATGACTTGATTTAATAAATACAGTATCAACATTATCCCTCGTAATCGGTTTCTCCAAGCCATAGTTGATAAAGATCGGGAAGTGAAAAAATTGCTCCGACAATCTCTCTCGTATTACGATCAAATGCTATTGGTGTCCATGTAATAACATCTTCAAGGTCGCAAGACACCCATGCCTCAATAAACTCCGGAATGTCGGAATGGTTTCTTGGATTAAAATTCGGCGGCAATTTATAATGGCTTTTCGAGACTAAAGCATATTGATCCATGAATTCTTGAAATCTATCTCCAACGCTATAATCCGGTAAAATAGAGTTAAAAACGTTGACTACGATATCCATAATTTCTTCCTTCCTTGCAATAATTTCATTAAGAGGAAGATATCCAATACGAATATTCTTGTCGATTTTTTTTCCTTTTTTCCAAGTTCTTTCCGGAACATGAACACAAATATATTCTGCATCTGGTTTATATCCTAACCGATTTAAGTAATGTCCGATATCCGGCGGACTAAAGGCTACACCATACATCAATCTCTCATTATGCCCCTCAATTTGGCTCCTATTCCGCCAAATCCTTTCGGATTATTTATCGGACCGCGGAGCTTGCGATAACCGTTTCTCATAACAAATTTTTCGCATTCTAAAAGCAGTTTTTCGCATATTTCTTTAGATTTGGATATGATATTCATTAGAAGATACCTGAAATTTAATACCCGATTCGGAGAAAAATTGTCGAATTCCATAGAATCAAACTGGTTATTAAATAAATTGGAAGATTTTGTTAGTATTGTTTTTTCCAAAATCATCCTTCTTAGCTCCATATATACCAACAGCGAGTGCGCATAAATCTGGTTTAATAATTTTTTCACTAGAAGGGCCTTTACTACTTTTTGAATACATCATACCGTTGATTTTCACACCACCGACACCAATAACCGATTTTGCATCAGCTGGAGAAGTAATTGTGCGAAAACCTGTTCCCTCTTCTCCATCATTTCCTACAGCAGCTACCACAACAATTCCTGCTTCAATCAGAGATTCTGTGATTGAATTTAAGAGCTTGATAGAATTACTATCTGAGGAAGCCTCTAATCCAAAACTGATACTTATTATTTTAATATTATATTTATTCTTATTTTCAAGAATCCAATCAATCCCATTTTCAATCGCGTGTATGGATGATATTAATTCATCACCCTCTTCAGAGAATTTAAATACTTTTACACCTGCTAACCTTGCCCCAGGGGCTATCCCAAGATATTTTGATGAATTCCCTACTGCAATTGATGAGACATATGTTCCGTGCCACTGAATATCTTCCGGGTTTTTTTCTTTTTGTTCAAAAGCATCATAAAACGCGATAATTTTATCTTTCCAAGAGTTGTTTCCATTATTTGTGAAAACATCATGATATGGATAAATTCCCGTATCGAATATTGCAATAGTTGAATTTTTTCCGCTTAAATCTTCAAGGTAATAAGATTTATTTAAGCCAATTAAATCGCCAACTTGAAATTGAGAGATATCAGCTGCTTTAATGGGTACTTGATCTGTTTGAAGATCTAAATTATAATTTGGATTTAATGGGAAAATTATTTGATTTAAATGATTCATGAAAAAAAGATAGGGAGAATTAAACCAGATTACTATTAACCAGAAGAAAATCCATTTTTTATTTAAAAATTGTTTGCACCCATTTGAATAGCGAAAAATGAATTACATTTATCCATAAAAAATTGATTTACTTATTGAATAAAAATAAAAGTTAATAATTATATGAATTATGTAATTTTATTTTTAATCTAATAAGTTGTAGGTATTATGGAACCGATGGAAAAAAGGAAATTTTCCTTAGAAGAAAGAAAGATGTATGCTCGTCAGCAGCTCGTTGAAGGCTGGGACCAAGAGACCATAAAGAATAGTTGTGCTTTGATTATTGGAGTGGGAGCTCTCGGGTGTGAGATCGCTAAGGATTTAGCTTTAATGGGTATAGGGAAATTAATTTTAGTTGATATGGACAAGATTGAAACCTCAAATCTCTCAAGGCAAATGTTATTTCATGCAGGAGATGAGGGTAGAACAAAAGTTGAGGTTGCTGCAGAGCGTTTAAAATTGATGGCTCCGTTTCTCGAAGTTGAGTATTATTTCGATAAATTACAAAATCTTCCTATGGATATATATCAGAGATCAGATGTGATAATTGCTGCTTTAGACAATGTTAGAGCAAGAATGGATTTAAACAAGATTGCTTTAAGATTAAAAAAACCAATGGTTGAGGGTGGAACTGTAGGATTTGAGGGTCACGTTCAAAACGTTATCCCAAAAGGCTCAAATATAAAATTCCATGAGAGAGAAAAAGTTATCGATGAAATAATGCAAGAGAAATTATGGAATTTATCTGAAGAAGAATATACTGAATATTTTGCTGCTCAAGAAAGTATAGAAAAGCTTGAGGAGCGAATGGCTCTATTAAAATCTCAATTTATCGAGCCGGTTGTTGAAAAAGTACGCCAACAAGTTGAAAATGAGTTTAATGAAAAATATTCTGAAGATTATCTTGATCAAACAGCTTGTTATCGGTGTCTAGTTCCTATTCCACCACCTGATGATAAACTAATTGCAGCATGCACATTAAAGGGTATTCCGAGAAATAGAAATCATTGTGTT
>JAHLWE010000131.1 GCA_019058135.1 Promethearchaeota archaeon
GGAAGCTCCGGTTCTGTAAACCCTATTCTTTGGACGACTGAGGAAGAAATATATGATTATTGTTTAAGTTCAAAAATAGATTTCATAAATGGAAAATCGGCCAAAGAAATAAGGAATTTTCAAGCTGATGCTACATTTCAGGCATTAATTGAAAAAGAAGTTCCTTCTGCAAAAATATCAAGTAAAGATGTAAATCTTAGATCAATAGCAGAGTTAATATCACTAATTCATGCAAGTATATATTACTTTTGCACGATAATTGATGTGAATTGGGCTACTAATCCTTCAGTAATTATTGGAAAGGAAATTTGTAATAATGCACTTAAAATGAATAAAAGTAAGGATGAAAGAGTTCAAGATAGAAAAAATATTGCAAATGATAAATTTCAGAATTTCTTCTAATTTAAATTTATCATTTTTTTTTTATTTTTTATTTATAAATGCATTCTAGTTAAGAAGAAACTATGCAGCTTGTTCTTTTTCTATTGATTTAATTTTACTATTTAATTCTTTTATTTTAGCATCAATCTCTTTTATTTTAATTTTCTTTTGCGCTTTTATTTCCTTATTTTTCGCCTTTAATTCATCTACTTTCTCCTTTTCTTCTATTTTCAAATCTTTAGTTATATTTTTAATATTTGTTTTGTACTCTGCAAGCTTATTCTTGAGTTCTGCATATTGTGTTTGAGTTGTTTCCAACTCCCCTTGTGATTTTTTTAATTTTTCCTTAAGTTCCGAAATTTTTGGATCATATTTGGAATTTATTTCAGACTCTGCAACAGTAGTTTTAGAAACTGTTTCATCTTCAACCTTCTTTTTTTCTTCTTCTTTTTCGGTTATTTGAGATTTTAATTCATCAATTGACATGGAAATTTAACCTCCATTTTTATATTTTTATTTTTTATAATTTTAAATTTTATAATTTCTTGAGTTTATAAGTATTATTACTTCTTAACTTTTTTTCTTTCTAATTCGTAAAAAATGGCATCATCTCAAGAAGTGATTATTATATTGTTATTCAAGGATTTAAATTTATATATTTTTTTTTTTACAAGATACGATCAATAAATTTATGTTGTTTTTTTATAAGGTAGCAAAATAATCTCAGTCACCTTCCTGTAAAAGTTGTAGTTGGCGATAAAATTACCAAAAAGTTGAAATTAGATGATGGTCGATTATATTATTATGAATCGAGCAACATTTTCAGAAGAATATGAAACTGTGAGGGTTGGATATCCATCTGAGTTAAATCATGTGTGTCCTGTTTGCAGAAGCAAGGTAAAATATCGTTATCCAGACAACGGTAAGCTTGTTCACACGTTGGAAGGAGATGTATATCAAGTCGTCAATTTTAAATTTTTTCTTATTCCCAAAATTGTGAATAAGACAGTATCATCATTAAAAAGTGCTTTGAGGGAGGCGAGATAAAATAGAGAGAACAATATTATTAAAATATAAGTTCCTTCTCTTGCTTATTTATGATTTTAACCGTAAAAGGGGTCATTTTAAATATACAAAAATTTTTGGAGAATTGGATAAATAGGGTTCATAATAAATATAAACAACTTCCATCTGAGGGGGGAGGGGTAATAATTGCCAATTCTTCGAGATTATGGAATCCTAAGGACATTGAGTTAGTTTGTGAGATTTATTGGAGAAAAATTTCTTAAATTGAATATGAAAGTAAGAAAGAAATGAAAAGACGAATATGAGGCTTTAAATGGTTGGAAAAGTGAAATAAAAAACATCGGAATATTGATATTTCAGATTTTAGTTATTAGTGTTGAAGAAATGCGAGGATTTTCAATTTCAGATACACCATTTCCAACTATTGTAATAAATCGTAGTGATGGTGCCTTTGGTCGCATTTTTACTCTCTTACATGAATTTGTTCACATAATGCTTAATAAGGTAGGACTTTGTACATTGAAGGAAAAAGATAAAGCACATTTTAAAATAGAAGAATTTTGCAACGCTGTTGCAGGTGCGATATTAGTGCCAAAAATAATCTTACAAAACATATTATTAGTAAAAGAGCATAAATCTATAGAATGGGAACACAGTGAATTAAATTCTTTAAAAAGAATGTTTTGGGCTAGTCATTAAGTTATATTATGCAGGTCGTTATTAATTAAACAAACAACTAAAAAATTTTATCAGAAAAAGAGAGAACATTGGATGAGTCTGCCTAAACCGTCCAAGAAAGGTTATGAAAAACAATATGAAAAAGTATTAAGAACTCATTCACCTAATTATATAAAATCGTTTTGAGTGCAATGTACAATAGGAATATAACTTTGCAAGATGTTTCTTTTTATTTAATCACTAATTCAAACAAGTGTATATTACTTTTGTACGATGATTGATGTGAATTGGGCAACCAATCCTTCAGTAATTATTGGAAAGGAAATTTGTAATAATGCACTTAAAATGAATAAAAGTAAGGAAGAGAGAGTTCAAGACAGAAAAAATATTGCAAATAATAAATTTCAAAATTTCTTTTAATTCTTTATTTACACATAAAAAAGGAAGTGCATTACCAAACCTTGATCGTATTCCTTATGCTTAATGTTTTTTCTTCAAGATTGACTCCACTTTCTACCTCCTAATCTTATACTAAAATATTACAAGAATTTAAACTCACATACTTTCACATATTTATATGTAAATAAATATTAAAAAAACATGAAAGAGGTTTTAAGATGACGAATTTTACTTTATCAATCCCTGATGATTTAAAGAAAGAAATGGATAAATTCCCAGAAATTAATTGGTCGGAGGTTGCAAGGGCATCAATAAGGCAAAAAATAGCAGATCTTAATTTTTTAAAAGGTTTTAGAGTGAATAGTGATATTTCACCAGAAGAAGCAGAAATGATGGGACAAGAAATAAGCAAACTTTTGGCTAAACGATATAAAGGGGATCATTAGTGAGATTGGTACTTGACGCTAATATATTATTTGCAGCATTAATTAAAGACTCATTAACTGCTGAATTAATTATTACTGATGAGCTTCAACTTTATGCACCAGAATTTCTTTTAGATGAATTTGCAATCTTATCTCTTATTTCAATTTTTCAAACCTATTTTTTAAAAATTACTAAGAATAAATATAAATACTAAGGATTTTTAATTTTACTTAGTGAATAAAATGGTAGAAAAAACAGTAAAAGTTACTAATAAGGGTATGATTTCTATTCCCGCTGCAATAAGAAAAAAATATAATATCAATGATGGTGATTATATTTTGGTAAAAGAAGATGAAAATAAGGGAATCCAACTCATACCTATTGAATCTATAGAATCTTTAAGAAATAAGGCGCTTACTGTAGAAGAATCTCGTGAAATTTTTAGACAATCCCGTAAGGAAGATATGGAGTTAGAAAGATAGATGCCTCCTCGTGCGTGCTTAGATGCTGGCCCTATTTACCTTTATTACCGAAAAAATCCCCCAAAAAAAGTAATAACGTTAATACAAAACATTAAAGAACAGAAGAGTTCTGCGTTTGTACCTAATATTATATTAGTAGAAGTTTTTAAACATCTTTGTGTAACTGAAGGAAAAGATCATGCTATAAACTGTATTATTAACTTTCAATATAATATCAACACTCAATTCATTGTATTAACACCCGATTTAATTTTAGATGCTGGCCGTTTAAAATGCCAATATCGCACCAAATTATCCTATAATGACTGTATTGCGATTGCTGTTGCGATAAAGATGAAGGCAAAACTTCATACGACCGATAAAAATTTGCCAAAGATCCGAAATTTGCAAGTAGAACTATATGATTTTTAAAATATCATTAAGAGTAATAATGCTAGCTCTACGGGGATATCTCCTTTCTTGATTTTTCCTTTGGCTATTATTACATTTAATTTATTTAAAAAAAATTTACTAATAAAATAATTTATCTAATTCGTTTTTTAACATTTCAGGTGGAAATTTTGGTTCTCTATCAAATGTCAATAATCCATTGATCTCTTGAAAAATATCGTAAAGCTCGGTATAACAAAATCCATGTACCCAAGCTTTTCTCTCATCAAATATTTTTAAAAGTTGTATTATTTTGTTGAGAAATTCCTCACTAGTTTTTACAATTGAATAACCCCATTTTCTTTTTATGTTATTGTGTAAATCAAATCCATACCCTCCAATCTCACTATAAATTATTGGTTCATTTTCATATTTATAAGGTTTAAGATATACATTAGGAACTAATTGTAAGGGATAATTTTTTGTTTTCTCATCTTTAAAGTTTTCAGGTAAATCTTTTGGTAATAGATAGAAATGTTTTGTACATAAATCTGTTTTTGTATGCCACCAACCATCATCATCTATAATAAGTCTTGATGGATCAATAGATTTCATTAAATAATATAATGATATTGTATAGTCTGCCTTTCTTAAGTCCTTATCTGCTCCTGGTACTCCCCAACCTTCATTTAAAATGACCCACACAATAATTGAAGGATGATTATAATCCCGCTCAATTTCCTCAACAAACTCATTAATTAACCGTAATTGCGCTTTAGTTGAAAATTCGTATGCATTTCCAATCTCACCCCATACTAAAACACCCATCTTATCACACCAATAAAGAAATATAGGACCAAATGCTTTTTGATGAGTCCTTAAGCCATTAAATCCAAATTCTTTAACATATTGAATATCTAATTTTATGTCTTCTTCTGATGGAGCGGTATATAAACCATCTGGCCAATAACCCTGAATTAAAAATAACTTTTGATAAATTGGTTTATCATTCAAGAGAACTTGTCTATTAAAGGATTGAAATTCCTCTTTTTTCTTGATTCTATTGAGATCTTCTTCTGGAATGTCTGATAAAGAAATTTTTCTCATTCCAAAATAGGTTTTAACTTGATCGTATATCTCCATTGTATTTTTATTGTAAATTTTAATTAATAGGTCATATAAATTTGGATTTTTTACATCCCATAAATATAAATTTTCTTTCGGAATTGAAATTTTAAACTTAAAGCGATTAGGATTAGTATTAGCCCATTTGCTAAAAACATCAAAATCTTCTTTGACTAACTTATGACCCCTTTTCTTTCCAAATTTACCTAAAAAATCTAATTTTATTTCTTCCGTCGCAATATTTTGATTCTCAAATTTAACTATTGCAGATAGAAAGAGGTTTAAAAAACCAATTCCATGCACTTCACATTCAAGAATTATCTCAGAATTATCTATATCAGGAGTTATTTTTATATTTTTTAAATAATGATCGGAAGACACCACTTCCAACCAGACGGTTTGCCAAATACCTGTAACTCTAGGATAGAAAATATTTTTTATTTTTTCCTCCCAAAATTGCTTACCTCGTGGAATTTCAAGACTAGTGCTTGGGTCTTCTACTCGTAACACTAAAACATTATTTTCTCTTATAAAATCCGTTACATCTAAGCTAAATCCAATATAGCCTCCAGAATGATTTCCTACATATTCTCCGTTTAAATAAACCATGCATGAGTAATCTACTGCCCCAAAATGTATTAAGATTCTTTTATCCCTAAAACTATTCGGTAAAATAAATTCTCTTCGATACCAAACAATATCATGAAAAGTTTTATCTTCAATTCCACTTAATCTGCTCTGATAACAAAATGGTACGATAATTTTCTTATCAAATTTATCTGCCGATTCATTTTTATACCATCTCTTCTTTAATCCGTTATTGTTATCATCGAAAGTAAATCCCCATATTCCATTAAGATTAAACCAATTATTCTCTCTTACAAATTGTGGTCTTGGATACTCTGGTCTTGGTATTTCCTCTTTTCTAAAGTGCTGCATAAGATCATTAGTTTTTTAAAATATTAATACTTTGAATACTTTAAATACTACAATTGCTAAAAGTTAAAAGTTAATTTTGAATTTTTATTTTTTTAATGCTTTCTTTTTTGACTCCTTTACGGGAATAAGTGGGATTACCGTTAAAAGTATTAATAAAGCAGCAGCTATAAA
>JAHLWE010000132.1 GCA_019058135.1 Promethearchaeota archaeon
AAATATCAAATTCTTTTCTGACAAACATTTTTTTTATAAACATGCTTATTTTTCAACTTTAATTAAATGCTTTTAAATAAAAAAAATTATTTTTTAAGATTCTTATCTCTTTTTTCAGGTAGGATTCTTTTTTTAAGTGATTTGGAAATCCTCAACAGATTCTCCGAGAATTTTAATAAATAACAGACTGTTTCAAGAAACTTTAGTTCCCACATTGTATGAAACATTATCTGAGCAGATTTTTGAGCCTCAAACTCATTCCATGGCATACCTAGTTTCAAGCAATTCTTTTTTTGGTCCAAAAAACATCCTTCAACAACTCTTTGTAAGGTCTCCCAGAATTCCTCCAATCGATCTTCGTCCTCTAAATATCCGGCATAAACTCTCTTGAATATTTTATACTCATCAAGCTTCCATTTAGGTTGTTTTCCTCTATATTGTATGATGAATCCCTCATCCAACATAAATTCAGCTGATTTTAGTATTTTATCAGTCTTTACCTTTGCTTCCATTTTAATTAATTCTATAAAAATAAATCTGCCGTAATAATCACTTAAAATAAATATATAAAAAGAGAAAATGAATTTTACTCTCCATATACAATATCAACTATTTCTTGTCCTTCAAGAACTAACTGAATATTGGGGTCTATTTTCCCTTCTTCCAAGTTAAAAACTATATGATCTTCAAATATCTCCTCGGATGCAACCTCCTTCCGCTTCCAGCAAGGAGCATATCCTCTAATCTTAAATCCTGCACTTAGAAAAATCTTTTGATGAACTGGTCTATATGCTGAAACAAAACATTCAATATATCTTATATCCTTTTTCGAGGCAAATTCTTTAAGTTCTTTAAGTAATACAATCAAACAAGAATTATCTTTAATCCTATATTCTATCTTTTCTATATTCTGAACAACAGGGTTATATAAAAATTTTATATATGAATCTATTCCGATTATATTAATTTTGACGTGATGATAATTGAATGCATCTATCTTATCCTCAATATTTATCTTTCTTTTTAATTTTTTAAATAGATTAACATTTTTCTGAATTGAAGGTTCCACAAACTCAGCATTTTCAAGCGAATATCGCTTTTTCACAAAAGAATAAATATTTTTTACCTCCTGAATCAAAATGGGATTCTTCTTTCTTAAAAGATTTAAAACTTCTTCTGAATAAATAATATGAAGTAAGTCTGATTCAACTTTATTCATAAAAATATCTTTATTTGGAAGAAACGCGATAGGAAGAACACCACAAACTACTGAGATAAATTGTGATTTTGCGTGGGCAGTCCGGTTTTCAGCATACCACATATAAATTTTATCTCTGAAAGTTCCCCACATTCCGATTACACTACCGATTGCAAGTTTTTTTATATTCGTAAGTGACTGGAACTTTTTCTTTACCATAAGACCGCGCATATATCCTTTCTTCTGCTCAAAATCTAAAACATATGTAAAGCAGCCTACTGTTTTTCCCTCAGGCGATTTAAAGAGTACCCAATGATAATTGTTGTTTATTATCATTTCACGAACCTCTTCCGGATCTTCCATTTCTCTGTAAGGATATGTTCCTCCATAACAATCTTTATAAATCTCAGTTATTTCCTCTGCGTCTTTTGGTTTTGCTAAAGTTAAATAACAATCTAAACGATCTAGATTTCTATCAATTTCAAAATCCAGCTCCATATTTTCCTCTAAATCTGGAACAATCCCAATTCTAGCAAACTTATCGATGAACCTATCGGTAGTTTTCTCTGGTATGTACTCAGTACTTTTAACTATACTGCTTGACGCCATTTTTATTTTTTCCTCAAAATATATCGAATATTCCCTTCATAAATTGAAGATATTTAAAGAAAAAACCTGGAATGAATATAAAGTCCAGTGATCTTAAGTAGAACTGATTGAGATATGTGGTCAGGCTGCCTAAATAGGAATAATACTATCTGAGTTTGGAGAATAGGGCTCGATTTCCATCGATGGAGATGGGTTCATGGGAAATACTTAGTATAACCCTTCAAAATTAAGAACGATCGTTTTATAAGTTATTAATTAAAATAATTTTCTTAAAATTTACAGAAAAAATGCAATTAAGTTTCAGCTCGAGAAGAGTTTAGAATATTCAATTATAGTCGAATAAAAAAAAGGAAGGGAAATGCAATAAAAACAATTTACAGTTCGCACTATCTTATTTATAAAATAAGAAACAAATTAGATAAATAGTTTTTATTAAAAACGCAAATTTCAAATCTTGAATACTATCTTAATTTTTAGCAAACTTTTTTACGTTCATTAACTTAAATTCTTGTTGAAATATAAGAATATGTTTAATATTTAGAAAAATAAGGATTTCCCAAGATACCATATGACCTCTCAAGATAAAGATATAGCAAACGAGTTAACCTTAAAGTTTAACGAATATTTAACGGCAGTCTCTAATTTTTTAGAAAGAAAACCAATAGTGCAACCTACAGAAATCCATCTTAAAGAGGATCAATTAATTTTTGAGGAAAAAAATACTTCTTTCGATATAGGAGTTAAAAGGTATTACGATAAAGATAATTTAATATTAATAATTAATCAAGAATCTTTAGAAATATTGGAATTTATACTGCTACGCGAGGCATATTATTGTTTTATTCCAGAACTTCTGCAAAACCATTCACTTATAAAGCTATGCATAATTTTAAAAGTTTCAGAATTTTTAAAGGAAGAACCGAATTTCGAAATATGGGAAAGAAAGCTTAAAATTGACCCCTTTTACACGGAATATTTTTTAAGATTTAACATTGTTGCTAAAATTATAAAGCAAATTTTTGATTTTATCTATAAATACACGTTTTTAGGATTAAGTATCGAAGAGCAGTTAGATATTTTTGATAGTTTAATATATGATTATATTTTCCAAAGAGGTTTTCTTGATAGTAATGAAAAAATTGAATTTCTTCAGATATTTTACTCCATTTTTCGCACAAAGAAAAAATTTACGAATATAATAGATTATTCTGAAGATTTTCTTAAGATTTTTCGAGAAGGACAAAATAAATACATACCTTCAATTAAAAGGTTTAAGGAATTGTTCAATGAATTAATTGAGGAAAAAGTAATAACCTCGACTTATCAGGTGAATTGGAAATACTTCAATTGTAGTTATTACAAATGTTTTTTATCTTTCAATCCCTTAATTGATAATTATACTGTTAACTTAATCTTAAAAAATTTGACTTTTTGTTTTGTGATAGATTTAACAGAGCATAATCTAGCGATTGAATGCGAGCTCTTTTTTGTCATTCCATATAAATATATTGAAGACATGAAAAATTATTTTGCAAGAATAAAGAATTTCGGAATTCTTAAAGAATATTTTATCTTAGAATTTGAAAGTTATGAAAATACATTAAATTTAAATCATTTTCAAGAAGGAATCTCAAAACAGGAATCGTTATTCATAAAAAATAAGAATTTAAATAAAGATTTAATATTGTCACCAAATATACAATATATTCATAAGAAGGAAAGCAATACAAATATTATAGATCTTTTATTAATTGATAGAATAAGATGGATAACATCGAGTGGATTTGGTGTTGAACATCAAAAAGACCGTTTTAAGAAAATTAAAAATGATCTATTTAGTTATTTATTAAACCAAAAAAACAACATAACTAAACTAAAAAGTACTCTGGATATCTTTTATGATAACCTTGAATTAAAACATAGATTTCTTAAATTTATTAACTTAAATAAATCTTATGGGTTTTTTTCTGTAAAAAAGCAAGTAAAAGACTTGTGTCAATTTATACAATTATTAAAACAAAAATCTATTTCTGATCTGACAAATAGCTTAGAAGAAATTACAAAATATGGAATAAGTTCAGATCTAAATATTAATATTAAATACAAAAATTTTAAACACAAATTAATATTATCCGATGGTTTAAAGAGCAGTAAAATCTTTTCAAAAATTGAAAGTGATATGACTCTTTTCTCAAAATTAATAGATGCATTTGAGAACATTAAAATCTATAATCTGAATTTCATTGAAAAGATCTTGACAGAGTGGGAATATGCACGTAGATTATGCTCGACAAAGATTGACCGAATAAAAAAGGTAAGAAAAAGATTTCGGAAACAAAAAATAAAAATGAGATATATTGAAAATAAATTTCAGAATATAATAGAATCGGACCCCCCAGGAGCGGTCCCGTTTATGGTAAACTCGATAACGGTTCTTAATATTGCTTCTAATGTTTATCATATTTTTTTGAAAGATTCTGACAGTATGGAAGAAAAACTTACAAAATTAAAAAATCTAATTCCCAGAACTGAAGTTATGCGAGGAAAAAATGCTCTCTCGGAAGAAAAATATCTCTGGATCCGTCTCTTTATTATTGATTTAGATCATAATGCAAAAAGAAAATTAGTAAGTATGATTAACAATATGTTTCAAGAAGACTTAATTTTTTTTAGAAACATAATCTCCACTCCATTTCTTAATTATTTTAGTCTTAAAGATTTTTATGACCCAAATAATAACGATTTTTTCTATTCTGAAGATTTATTTGAGGAACTTTACAAATTTAGTATTTCTCTAATTAAAGACAAATTATCGCTTAAAAAATATAAATTAAAGACAAAGACAAAACTCGATTTTAAACTAATAAATAAAATGTTTAAAGAGAAGATTTCACCTGATGAATTCGCGGAACAAACAAAAGTAAATAAAAAATTCAGTCTAAAGAAAATTCCACTGAATGAAATTGCAGTAATAAATAATAGTCTTGAAAGATTTTTTCTTGGAAACGAAGATTATGAAGGATTTAAAAAAATTTCTCCTTTCATTAAAAAAATTGATTTTATTCCCATGTATCAGAAATTTGGTTTAGAAAACTATTACCTTTATTTTCAACCCGAGGATATGAATAATAATGAATGGAAAATGATGTTTCCATTGGGCTTTAAGAAATTAGAGTATAGAGCTATCTTATCAAGATCAAATTCGTTTTTATTTAATTATGTATTTCCGTATAATAATCCTAATTTCTCCTATTTTAATTGGCTTGTAAAATCAAAAAATGCTATTAATAAATATATTTGGTTTTCTGTGAAAAAAGTGATTCCAATCTTAAATTTTGATTACAATATTGAATTCGATTCATTTTTTCAGACATTTTATGTATTAAGAAAATTAACGCAAAAGGTCCTGTTTTCACGGGATTTGGATTTTTCGTTTGAATCCAGATCATTTCTTCTATCTGATAATACTGTAGGAATATATAAAGGCCCTAAAGATAATGATTTTAAAGATCTGGTAGATTTAACATATATGGACATAAAGAATATTATCACTAAAAAGCATGAGAGGAATTTACAGGTAAAGAATCTAATTGAAAAAGAATTAATCTTTCCCTTCTTGACCTTGAAAAATGAAGTCGGATTTACAAATAAATTTTATGCAATCATTCCTGATCTATCAGAAATTCAGATGGATAAAATTATAAAAATATTCAGCTTTCTTAATTACGGATTTATTTTTAGGATAAGCGGTAAATATTTCTTTAAGGAACTAGGAGAGGAGATAACTTTTGAAAGGGGAGTATTTTTAAAGTTTTATTTTCCAAATTCTAATCTCAGTCAATTTAAGCAAATAGTATGCGATTTATTAGATTATTTTAAAATTACCCATTATTTCCTATCTTTTGATCTTATTGAGGGAGACCGGTTTAGAGATGAGTTATTCCCCAAATGGAGCCATCCCAATCCGCTGAATTGCCATATATGGAATGAAAAAGAAGGACTTTGGATAAACCATAAATCAATCGTTAGTAATTTTGAAGCAATTTACCCTGAAGATCAGAAAAAATATACTGAAACAAATATGATCACTAATATATGAGCTTAGTTAATTCTTCCACTTTTGGCGTCAGATTATAATGTAAAAACTATTAAAATAAGTAAAATTATACTCATTTTATTTCAAATAATATTATCAAACAGATTTTGACAAATTATCTGTGGCGTTAGTCCGAACGCCTCTATCCCGTCCGCCATAGGAGCTTTCGGGAATACTTTTCATCCTATTTTCCCGATATGGGAGTTCTTTTCCACAGTTGAGGGATACCCTCGGAGATGATCCGATGCAAAACCATTCCTTCTTTAAATAAATAATAAATAAAAAAAATTTGTCTTTAAATTTAACAAGACAATAGGTTTTCTATAAAGTGAAAAACTATAAAAAACTCAATGTTATTATCCAATAATATTAAACTTTACAGGTTTTATTATTTTTGCTAACTATAAACTATCGAAATTATCTTTTTACTTTCTGGAATTAATTTTATATCTGAACTAATTGTGCCCTTCTCCAAGTTAAATATAATATTATCCTCAAAATATTCACCGTTATGTGAATTGTATCTCTTCCAGGAAGGGATATACCCCCTCGGTTTGAACCCAATATTATAAAAAATTCTCTGATGATTTGGTAGATAAGCAGAAACGAAACATTCAATATATCGTACTCTTTTTAGGTGAGCATACTTTTTCAACTCGTTGAGTAAAACAAATAATTCAGTTTCGTTTCTTACTTTATATTCGGTCTTTTCTATATTCTGCACTGTGGGAGTATATAAAAATTTAATATATGAGTCCGTCCCGAATATTTTTATCTTGACTTTATGATACCCAAATTTATCAGTTTCTTCAAAAGGAGCAGAAACTCTGGGCTTCAAACGCAGTGATTGTTCCAAAATAGGATCATATTCGAAACCGGAGGGCATATATTCTGCATCTTCTATGGAATACTCCTTTTGTATGAAAGAATAAATCTCTTGTAATTCAGGAATCAATATCGGATTTTTTCTACGAAGTGAATATAATACTTTCTCAGAATAAATTATATGAAAGAAGTCCGATTCAATTTTATCTAAAAAGAAATCCTTATTGGGAAGAAGACCGAGCGGTCTAATCCCGCAAATTGTTGCCAAATACTGTGATTTGTTGTGAGCCGTGCGACATTCTGCATACCACATATAGATCTCGTTTCTGAATGTCCCCCACATTCCGATCATAGATCCGATCATCAATTTTTTTACATCTACTAAAGATTGATATTTTTTCTTAACCATGAGACCACGCATATATCCTCTCTTCTTTTCTTTATCTAAAATGTAAGTAAAACAGCCGACGGGCTCATCTTTCGGCGATTTGAAAAGGACCCAGTAAACATTTTCATCTGAAATCATTTTACGAACTTCCGTTGGGTCCTCCATTTCTTTATAAGGGTAAGTGCCTTTATAACAATCTTTATAGATTTCAGTTATATCAACCGCATCATTGGGTCTTGCTAGAGTTAAATAGCAATCCTGTTGATTTGTTCTCTTATCAATCTCGAAATTCAATTCCATATTATCGGTTAAGTCCGGACTTACACCGATCTCCATAAAATTATCTAAGAACTTCTCGGTGGAATCCTGAAATATCTTACATGTCGGCATTATTATATTGCTTGATGCCATTCTTAATTATCTCCTAAAAATATTTTAATTAAATCCTTCATAAAATCAAGCTATTTAAATGAAAAAACTAAAGTTAATATAAGATTCGGTGGTTCCAAGTAGATCTAGCAGAACTCCGTGTCTTAGCTAATTAAAGAAGATAAATATTAGTTGATTTTACGGAAAAAAGTAATTTTAAAACTTATACTATCTAAATTCTTGAAGAAAAGATTAGAAAAAAAAATTGATCAGTCTATAATTTCTCTCTTTTCATTTTAGTTCAGCAAATCTTTTTTATTTAAATATATCGGTTTTATATCTTTCTAAACATAATATATACTCAAGTCAAACATAGATATGGTCGTCAAACCATAAAAAACTTACTTCCAAGGTCTTTTAATTCTTTTTTTCTTTAAATATGTTTACTTTCAACTTATTCTAATACTAAAATAATATTTTTAATGGTTTGAAAAATGGAAATGGAAATAAATATAGACACTTTTTATTGCAAAAATTGTATTAATCATAAAGGTTGTATTAGCGTAGAAATAGGAGATGACGGTGTTTGTAATCACTGTAAGAATCCAAGCAAGTATTTTGTGGTTTCGATTTCTCAAGAAATGAAATTACAAAAACATAAAGAAATGGATGAAATAATTGAAAATTTAAAAATCAGTCAGAGAAAAAACAGATTTGATTGTATAGTAGGTTTTTCTGGCGGAAAAGATTCTACTTACTTACTATATCTCTTATCAGTTATTCATAAACTTAATGTCCTAGCCGTGACCATAAATTCAGGGTATATGAACAAAGTTGCATTCCAAAATATTAAACAAACTGTTTCAAAATTAGGAGTTGATCATATCCTTGTTGAACCACCAATTGAAGTGTATACTAAACTCTATAAGTGGCTTATCCTCAATTTTGATTCAAATGAATTACCATTGATGAAGCCAATTTGTGATACTTGCACCGATATGCTTGACGGGCTCGTGATAAAAGAAGCTGCACGTAGAAAAATACCTTACGTTTTTATTGGGTTTTCTCCGGATGAAAATGCAAGATATTTTTTTGAAATTCCTCCTGAGAAACTAAGCCATTCTTGGATGCCTGAATATTGGAATTCAGATTTTTTTACAGATGAAGAGCGTAAATGGTGGTGGAATCCTGAGGAATTTGGATCAGAAAAT
>JAHLWE010000133.1 GCA_019058135.1 Promethearchaeota archaeon
ACTTCAAACTTATCAGATATATTAGTGGGAATTTGTGCAAGTGTATTTCCGATATTTAACTCTTCATTATATGCCGGTATCACAACACCTATTTTCAAGTCTGGATAAAGGTAATTTTTATTTTGGGGTTCTGTTTTCAATTTTTTTGATGTATAATTCAATATCGCGGAAGTTGATGATATTTTCAATATTTAGAACCCCATTTTATATTAAGAAAAGTCTTTTTATTTGTTAATATCGAAATTTTTACAAAAATTATGATATGTGTTAAAATATTGTGTAATATAAAAAATAAATTTATTTTATTAATTAAATATTTATTTGATCCATTATTTGTCATATACTATTTCCTTTAATATCTTTAATTAAAGGAGCTGTTCTTTACGTTTATTATATTTAATCAAATCTAAATTATAATTATTCTTGAACTAAGTTTTTCACTATTTGTATAAAAAAGTAATTTAATAATTTTATAATTCTTTCCCATATTTATGGGTAAACATTTGAAAAGAATTTGTTATGTAAATCCGGGTATTAATGTTAAAAGACCAATTTCTTTTCTTATGAATAAATTAAAAAATAAAAGATATAGAGTCACGATTTTAATCCCAAAGAAAAAATATGAAATAAAAAGAGAAAATACAAGATATTATGATGATTTTAAAGGGATAAATCTATTAACTTACCCCATTTGGACTAAATCTTCAGGTTTCATTTGGCCAATTCCAATTAATTTAGAATTTTTTAGAAAATGTTGGAAAGTTTTAAGAGAAAATGATATAATTCATATCTGGACTGCTTTTTATCCTAATACACTCATAACTTGTTTGCTAAAGTTATTATTTTTTAAGAAAAAGACTCTAATTCTAACAATGGATACCTTTCCAGCTTATTCATTTAAGGTATCTTCAATTTTAGATATTTTATTCAAATTATATTTTAAAACAATAGGTAGAATTGCCTTTTACGCATCTAATTACATAACAATCTATGGAAAATCATTTTTTAAATATGCTAAAAAAGCAGGAATTCCAAAAAGAAAGATTATTATTACACCTACTGGTATTAAATCAACTCCAAAAGTCCCAGATAAAAATATAAGAGAAATATTTAACATTAGTTCAAACGAAAAGATTGTATTATATGTTGGACTTCATAATAAAAGAAAAGGAATTGATTTAATTATAAAAACAGCAAATATATTAAAAAGTGAAAAAGTCAAGTTTGTATTAGTAGGTGATGGTCCAAAAAGGTTAAAATCGATAGACAAAGTTTCCAAAATGGGATTAAGCAAAATTTTTTTATTTACAGGTAATCGACTTGATGTTCATAACTTTTTTAATCAAGCAGACGTATTTTTTCTTCCAAGTAGAGGAGAAGGTTTAGCAGGTGTATTAATGGAAGCTATGCTTTATCAAGTTCCAATAGTCACTAGCAATATTGCCGGAACAAGAGATTTAATTAAAAATTTAGAGAATGGCCTATTATGTGAAACTGAAAATTATGTATGTTATGCAAGAGCTATTAAAAAACTATTGCATGATGATAACCTAAGAAAAAAACTTAAACAGAAAGGAATAGAAAGAATTAATTCTAATTTCTTATGGGAGAAAAATATTAAGAAATTTGAGCAACTATATCAAAAAATGAAATTTTAGGTTCCTTTTACCAAGGAATCATAAATCAATGGTTTCATTAAGATGTTTATTATTACTTAATCCTGTTTTATCCAATTTTTTTGCCGTTCTCATGAGTTTTATGAAATTCTTGGAAGTAAACGCTAATCCGATTAGAATTTGTAATAGTAATATTTGCCAAAATCCAAAAAGTAAATAGATTGAAAAATATAAATATTGATGTGCTACTGAAAAACTAAATAATAAACTTAAAGATAAGAACTTACATTCTTTTGAGGATTGATATGTGAAAATCCAATCCCCAAAAAGTGATAAACTCTTTTTAACCCATTTTCTTTTTTCATTTTAATCCTTGACCAATCCTTTTTAATGATGAGTATTAATAAATTTTAAAATTAATTTAGCAAAAACTTGAATTTTTGAATCATAATATTTTAGAAAATCTATTAATAAACTCTTTCTCTTTTTATATTATAATATCTGTTAATTCTTTATTATATACGATATTATTCTTAAATTTCTCTAATTTTTGATTAAAATAGTTTAAAATAAAGAGTAAATTATTAGATAATATTTAAACGATTCTAAAGATATTAATTTTTAATATTATTATTAATTCTAAGCATAGAAAAACAAAATTTTATCAAAATGATAAAAAATAAAAATATTTTGATTACAGGTGGAGCAGGATTTATTGGAACTCATCTTTTTGAAACACTTATAAAAGAAGATAATTATGTGGTAATAATTGATAATTTTAATGAGTGCTATTATTCAGGAAAAGAAGAAAATTTGGCAAGTGTTACTACAAATTATGAAATTTTAAAAGATTATAACATAATTAAAGGGGATTTATTGAATAAATCAATTTATGATGAGATTAAAAATGATATTGATGTTATTTTCCATCTTGCTGCTCATGCTGGAGTGCAATATTCAATGCTAAATGCAGAAGAAGTTACAAGAAATAATGTAGTAGGATTTCTAAATATCTTAGAATTTGCTGTAAATAAAGAAGTAAATAAGTTTGTTTATGCATCCTCTTCTACTGTTTATGGAAATCCAATTTATACACCTGTAGATG
>JAHLWE010000134.1 GCA_019058135.1 Promethearchaeota archaeon
CCTCAACATTATATAATGATCGATGACCCTCAGTTAAACCATAGAATTCATAAATATGCTCAATTTGGAAACGAGACTGAAATTGTTCCCAAATTTCCTTTCGAAGTCCTAGTCCCAGCATTTTTTTAAGTGTTTTTTTCTGCTTTTGAATCATTTCATATTCAGAAGGGGGTTGATTGAGAAGGTATCGAGGCATTTCTCCTACATATGTTGTAAAAGTTGCTTGATATTTCTGAATATCTTTCCAGAATTCAGATGCAGAAAATCGTTTTCTTAATGCCGTTGCTGCACCTGCAAGAATCGCTGTCATCCAAGCGATTCCTATTGGAACATTGTGATATAAAGGCATTGCAATATAGACGATGTCTTGAGAATCTACTTGAGCCAAAGCGAAACCTAATATATACCCTTGAGTGTATAATTTAAAACCTTGCATAATTACTGCTTTAGGAAGTCCTGTTGTGCCTGAGGTAAACATATAATATACAGTTTCTCGCACAATTGAGTTAAATGTGGTATTAGAGTTATTTTTAGAAATCGATTCAAGTTCTTTCGGTAACTCAATAAAATCATGTTTAATATTTTGAGCATTATTAACAACAAAGATTTGCTCATTCTTATGAGGAAGTTTATCAACTATGTCATCAAATGATGATAAATTATCTCCATCAATAACAATCCACTTTGGTTCAACAATATTAAATGCATGAGTTAAGGCTTGCTTTTTTTGATTAACATTGATTAATGCACTAATTCCTTGAATTTTATTTATCCCAGTCGCAAAGAAGAGATATTCGGGAGAATTCTCCAACATTATTGCGACGGTATCGTAGTGTTTTAACCCTAAATTTAGAAAATAATTAGCGATTCTATTACTTTCCTCATTAAAATCTTGCCAAGTCCAAGAATCATCTTGAAAATATAAGGCTATATCTTTCGGTTTTTCCTTCGCTAATTGTTCAATGCAGATGCCAATACTTTGATTAGGATTTTGATGCACTTGTATCATTTTTTGAGTAAATCGACTTAAGAACTCCACTTCTTTAGGAGTCATTGTTTTTACCATGATAAATCCTCTTAATCATTTAATTTTTTAAAATTTTTGAGATGAGTATAATTTAATTAGATTTAATTGATTAAACAGATTCTCCATTAAATAGGAAAAAAAAATAGAGTTTAAGTTATTTATGCTTTAAGTCTTCTAGGATTCTTAAAGAGGTCGAGCTCTTCTTTATCTGGGACATATTTAAAATCAGATTTAGGGTCATCAAATTTTTTAAAAATTTTTTTTATTGTTTTTTCGCCTGCTTCGAGAAACTTACAAGCACATGCAAATAAAGCAAGAATTTTAGTGAAAGTCCTGTGTTTGCTTAATTCTTCATCATAAATTTCTATCTCCCATTTCCCTCCAAGATTAAGCTTTTTTCCATCAATATCAGCGATCTTTCTTTCTTTTTCAGTGACTTCGAAATCAAGACCCAACCCAACTTTCCCTTTAATTTCAAAAACTCTTAAATGATCAACATCTTTCTCTGGGAGTAACGGGAAAGCAAATTTCCATCCTTTTAATCTTCTTGATCTTATAATTCTATATAAATTTTTATTCTGAGGTAAATTAACAATTAAAATAATGCCTGGATCACCTTTTATGTGATATGATTGGATCAAGGATTCTGCTGTACTGAGTTCAATTCCGCCTGTAAAATTTCCACCTTTGCCCTCTTTGACAGGGGTAAATGTTCTTATCTTTAAATCACGGTCTTCTAAATTTTTTGCTTTCCAAGACTTCTCATTATATGCAATTACTTGTCTTTTATTTGAATCTCCATCAATAGTAATATCTCCTTCGATTTCATATTTATCTGTAAAATATCTAGATTTAGCCGAATATTTTAAATCTTTATGGAGTCCTAACTCGCTCATATGAGCAGAAGTTTTCCAAAAGTCGACTTCAATACGCTTGTAAACCTTATCTGAAGATTTTTTAGTTTCAACCTTTTCTTCTTTTTTTTCTTTCTTTCCTTTCTTTTCTTTTTTCTTCTTAGCCATAGAATTTCAACTTATAAATTTTAATTTAAAAAATTTACTAAGGATATTATAAAAAATTAATCTATTAAATTCTTTATTTTATTTAAAAGAATAATAAATCAATTTATAAAATATTTTCCAAGATTTTTAATTTTAAAAAACGTTTTTATTAAATGGAAAGAATGTCGCAACTAAACTTTATGGATATTTACAAATTATTGCCGAAAACTAATTGTAAGGAATGTGATTTGCCTACATGTATGGCATTCGCCTTAGCATTGGTTAAGGGTGAGAAACAGCCAAAAGATTGTCCTCCACTTCTCGAACCTAAGTATAAACAAAGTTTAGATAAATTAAATGAGTTATTTGAAGGGGTAGGAGTGGGGGGAAAAGACTTACATATTGATATTGATACTGAAAAATGTGATGGATGCGGCGTATGTGTGATCATTTGTCCTGTTAATGCTCGGTATTGTCCTAATTCTTTAAGTGGAAAATTACCAGATTTCCCTCCTAATGAATATCAATTATTTCAAATAAAAAACGGAAAATCCGAACTTTTAAATTTGGAATATTGTAGAAGGTTAGAAGCAGAAGGACGAGAGCGTGAATGCCGGGTATGTGAAGTATATTGCCCACGGGATGCAATAGAAATTAAGTATTATACAGCCAAATAACCTCTTTAAATTAAATAATTATAATAATTTAAATTAATGGAGTAATGCTAATGACCCAGAGAACAAAGAATCAAGAAAGAATCCAGAGATTTGTATGTCCTGGATGTTCATTATATTGCGATGATAATCAAATCGTATTTTCCAAAAATAATGAAATTTTAGAGACTTATGGTTTATGTTTGAAAGGTTATAAAAAAATAAATGAAATTAATTCCAAAAATCGTATTAAAAATCCATTAATTCGCAAGAATGGTGTGTTAAAAGAAGTATCATTAGATGAAGCACTAAATAAAGTTAATGAAATTATTAACTCTTCCCAAAAACCCCTCCTATATGGTTTTATTAATACAACTTGTGAAGCACAAATAAATGGAATACGTCTTGCCAAGAAAATAAATGGATTCATTGAGTCTAATGCATCAATTTGTCATGGTCAAACTTATTTGAATGTTATTGAGAGTGGATTCAATTCTACTACATTAAATGAATGTATTAATAAAGCTGATGTATTTATATTTTGGGGTTCTAACGCTGCAGAGTCCCACCCAAAATTTTTAACAAAAACAATTTTTTCAAGAGGTAAATTTAGAATAACAGGAAGAGAAATAAAAACGTTAATTTTAGTTGATCCTCGAAAAACCGCGACTTATGGGGTTGCAGGAGTTCGAGATTTGTATATTCCATTAAAACCTGGCAAAGATTTGGAGCTAATTCAATTTTTAAAAGATATGATCTTAAAGGAAAAATCTGAAGTACCAGCTGATGGTTTTGTTGGTGTTGATAAACAGGATTTAAATCGTCTCATCCTAAATTTGAAAGGTTCAGAAAATGGTATAATCCTTTTTGGACAAGGAGTAATTAATTCCAATCCTAATGGAAATGTTATAAAGGCTTTAATTGAATTGGTGGATTTGATTAATGAAACTTCTAAGAGAAGTCGTTTTTCAATTATTCCTATGACCGGGCATAATATGAATGGTTTTATCCAAGTTTCTTTATCTTTATTGGGAAAAATGGGCCAAATAGAATTTTCTGATAACCAACTTATCGAATCAAATAAAGACTTGATTTCCAAAATAAAGGATGACGAATTTGACATGTCCATTATCGTTGCTTCGGATCCTATATCTAATTTACCGATAACCCTAAGCTCCAAATTAACAAGAAAACCCATAATTGCAATTGATTGCTTTATTACCCCTACAACAAAATTAGCTGATGTTATATTGCCCGTGGCAATTTCAGGAATAGAAACTGATGGACTTGTGTATAGAATGGATAATATTCCTATGAATTTGCAAAAAATAATCGATCCACCAGCTAATCTGCCTTCTGATGAGCAGATTTTGCTGAAAATAATACAAAAAATGGAGGAATAAAGATGAAATTACTGTTAAGTACAATACGCGAGTTAAAATATGATCAAAAAATCCTTATAAATGAATTATCTGAGAAAGAGCTCAAAGATAATATAGCTATCTGCTTAATTCATCCAAAAACATATAATAAAATTGTGTCAAAATCTGGAGTTAATTTAAAATTAACAACTAGTTATGGTTCAGTTGTTTTAAAGCCAGTTTGGGATGAATCAATTCCCTTAGAAATGATTTACGTAAATAAATCAATTTGGGCTAATCAAATCACTGGAGATTTTAAAAATAAAATTCTTTTTAAAAATTTAGAGGTTGAAGTTGAGCCAACGGAAGAGGATGTCCCAGAAATCTCTAATCTATTAGAAAAAATGAAAAATTTATAAGAGGGGTCAAATAATGTCCAATTTAATTATAAAAAATGGAATGCTTTTTGATCCAATAAATAATATTTCTGGTGAAAAGAAGGATTTATTAATTGAAGCAGGAAAAATTGTTGATAAATTCAAACACACTAATCCAAAAGATGTTAAATCTATAGATGCCAGTGGAAAAACAGTTATCCCTGGTGCGATAGATATTCATACACACATCGCCTCACAACAAACTAATAATATCCGATTATTGGGCTCAAAAAATAAAGAATTTCAACAATTTTGGAATGGGCTTACGCTGGATTACTTAACAAAAGAATATGTCTCAAAGGGATATACTTTTATTGTTGAGGCTAATATATTTCCATCCTTAGCTAAACAAACTATTTTTAATTTTGGTCAAATTCCAATTTTAGATAAAGCAATGCTGATTAATGCCAGTAATTTATGGCCTCTTGAATTGGAATATCAGAGGGGCGACATTGAAAAGATGTCTGTATTTATCTCTGACTTACTGGATTTAGTTAAGGGTTTTGGATTAAAGATATATAATCCTTTTGAAGCAGAAGAATGGGATTTTAAAGAAATCAGAGATGATATAACGACAAATGGTCGACTTTATAATTTTAATGCACTGGACGTTTTCAGAAATATGACTAAAACAATTGAGCAAATTGGATTACCCCATTCCATCCATGCTCATATTGACGGATATGAATCAGAGATCGGGGAGTTAAATGCTATAAATGTATTAGAGGATATTAAAACTCAAGAACTCACACCAAATCAATTAGGTCAAACAAAAATTAAACGTTCTCAAATATTCCATTTAGCTCATGCATCTGCTTATTCTTTTAACGACGATACTAAATTGATTAATTTTTTCAATTCAAATGACAATTTTGACCTTGATTTAGGTTTTATAAGTTTCAATCCTATAAATCCCCTAATTACATCGGATCGAAGGTTAATTAATAAATATTTGGATAAGAAAAAAACTCCTAAGACGCACCCTGTAATTAAAGGTGCATTTGAATCAGAAGGGGATCATTTTGAAACTTTCAGGACACTAAAAAAGGATAATTCGGAGTATTGCAGGCTCTGGTCAAATGCTTTAAATTTAGCTTTAAGGATAAAAGATAAATGGAAAATTCAATTTTCGATAAATTTTCCTAATTACGCCCATTTAACTAACATTCCAGAAATTATTTCATGGTTGTTAAATAAGAATTCTCGGAATACTTTCATGGAAAATATGAATAATGAATTTAAACAAGACAATCCAATCTTTAATATAGAAGATACTTTCTCCATTAATGATTTAATAATCATAACACGAGCAAGTCCAGCTAAATCTTTGGGCTTGGGAGATATAAAAGGAAATTTGGGTATTGGAGCCGATTCAGATATTAATATTTTAGATATAAATCTTCAAGAAAAAGACTTAGATTCTCAAATAGACGAGATTAAGAAAGCTTTTTCTAATATAGATACCGTGATTAAGAATGGAATTATTGTAAAACAGGGTGAAAAGATAAATCTAAATCATAAAGGTGCACTTTATTGGTCAAAAGGCACAGTTAATACACAAAATTATGAAAAAATTATGGATAAGAAAAAGGAATTTTATAAAAAATACAGCTCAATCTTCTATGAATCATTGAAACCAAATACTGATAAAATTAAGTTAATTAAAATATAAAACTGTTTAATTTTTGATAAACTCACTCAAAAAGAAAAGATAACATCTGTTCTACGTCTTGGGGGGATAAATAAGCATACAATTCTTTATTTATTTCAAGATTATACACTATTTTTTTATTAGGAAAAAATTTGCTAAAACAAATACAGCAGGGTATTCCAACTATTATTTTTTTATTAAAATTTTTAGATCGTTTCATTAGATTTAACAATTTTTTCTTAAGATTTATCGAATCGAGATCTTTTTTAAAATAAAAATCCAATAAATGACTTTTTTGAATTTTATTTTTACAAATCGGACATTTTGAATAGAATTCTAAAAATTCATTAAGTTTTTTTTTTTTCATTATCAGTAAGTTTTCGGTTCATGTTAATAAAAAAAAATCAATAATGATGCATAGCATTTTCTATAATATAGATTCCTCGTTTTTCGAATTCTTTTATCATTTTTGTGATATTTAGATCTGGACAACCTTCAGGTGGAAATACACCGGTAGTCGATATCTCTTTCTCAACGATCATCTGGCTTGCTATAGAAGCGGGTGCCGAGGTTAATTTTGCCACAGCCCCTACAGTTGCATAAGATAATCTAATATCTTTCTGCTGTTTTTGACCTATTATTTCACTACTGAAAGCAGAAATTATTTCTCTTTTCTCAATCTCACCAGTTAGAAGAGGTAAGATCTTTAGAAAGAATTTACAGACCAACTTCATAATTATAATATTTTTAATAGGTATGAGCTTATCCATGGTTCGTGTTAATTGCACATTCGACTCAGGGAGTATTCCACCTTTACATACAGCCTCATTTGTCTTGATAAAACGCGGAATAGTTACTGGTTCGGGGTGTCCAACAAAATAAAGTGGAATTAAACCGCAAGGATCTGGGAATTTAACAACTTCGCGTTCTGATAAAGCTTTTACTTTTAACCATTCTCCATCTC
>JAHLWE010000135.1 GCA_019058135.1 Promethearchaeota archaeon
ACTTTACTGAATGTGCATGGGTTAAGCTCGTACAAAAAGAGGGCGCTGAAGATATTGCTCCCTATGCATGTTTATGTGATTATGCCAGGATGCGAGCGATAGGTGTTGGATAGCCACAAAAATTAAGAATCAAATATTAATAGAACATGACGAAGAGCTATCAGAAGATAAAGTAATGAGGCTTCGTACATTAATTACTGAAAATCATAGGTTAACTCTTTACGATGGTTTTCATAATTTTGGAGATATTTTTGATTATAGAAATGATCCTGATGAAATTAATAATTTATGGACCAAAGATAAAGAATTAAGAAATACACTTATTGAAAAGCTTCTAAGGGAAATAATTAGTTTACGACCACGTTATCCTAAGAGATGTGCTTACACTAAAATTAAATTTTTTATAATATCTTGCTGTTCTGACATTTAATCTATCATTTTTTAGCTTCTATTTTCATGATATATTTTTTTCATCAGTTCAGTAACGTCATTAAAAATATGAGAACGCTCTAACCAGTGAAGTTTTATAGCTCCTGTGGGACAAGTTACAGAACATACACCACAACCATAACATTTTTCATTTTCCACTATTGATTTTTCATTCTCAATAGTTACTGCTTGAAATGGGCATCTTTTTACGCATAACCCACATCCTTTACATAAATCCTGGTTTACTATTGATACATAATTTGACTTGGCAATACAATTTTCATTCTTATCTTCAAACCGTGTTATCCCTCTTAATAAAGCACAACAACATGCGCAACAACTACAAATAACTTGATGTATTGGGCTTTTTATATTTTCAGTAGTAAAAACTAATCCCTTTTTTGCTAATTCATCCACCAAATCGTGTGCTTCCTTCCGTGATAGTTCTTTCCCCTCCTCTCTTCTTAAAAAATATTGTCCAAATAAACCCACTTGAAAACAAGTTTCTTCTATTGGAAATTTATCTTTACATTCTCTTATAGCCAAAGTTTCAGTTCTTTTACGACAAGGACAATCAGTGATAACAATAGGTCCCATACAATTCTCAATTATATCATGGATTTCTTCTGCATTTGAAATTGTAGATTGATGGTCTATAGATTGATTTACGGGAACTATGCGTGTAAGCGAAGTACCCTTATCAGAAGATTCATATCTTTTATAAAACTTTTCATCGATAAAAAATTGTTGGTATAATTCTGCTCCCTTTTTTCCAAGCCTTTTTAAAGTTCTAGAGTTTTTAAAACCCATATTTAAAAGATGTGCCATTGCTAAGAAATAAGAGTATCCTCCAATGTCTTGAATAATCCCATTTTTAGTCATATATTCTAAGATTCTTTTTGTCTCTTCTTTATTTTTTCCTATTTTTTTTGAGATCACATTAACACTCTGAGGTCTTACAGTTAAATGTTGAGCTATCACTACTTCTTCTGGAGTAAAAAGAATTTTTATATATTCTCTAAATGCTTCAGAGATTTTTCCATCAACAATAGGAATATCGCTTGGGTATTCGCGCATGTTATTTAAAATTATTTCATAGGGATCATCCACTTTTCTTGGTTCGATTTTCATTTGTATTTATTCATCTATTTTTAATTTCAATTCACTACTCATATAAATCTAGAAACTTTTTTAGTTATTATAATTGATAGTTCTTTAATATAAATAATGCAAGAAGTGTGGATTAAAGATTATAAATAATACCTTTGCTAATTGGTAGAAGTAGAAAGAAAAAATTAATTTTAATTTTTTTATTTTTTTATTTTATATCATAATTAATTGATATACTGACAGAAGTATACATATGTTTATTAAAAAATAAATCAAGAATAGTATTTCTTCTTCATTTTTTTAAATGCTGTCGAAATACTTGAACGATGCCAAGTTAAGGGGTTCGCCATTGTAAGCAGCGATAAAGACTATCTCCCAGTTATGAAAATTGCAAGCCATAAAAATATAAAATCTTACATCTTAGGCGTCAATCAATCCGAAATCTATCAAAAGTATGATATTAAGGATATTAAATTTCGTGGAATCCTACACTACCTTCAATGATATACTAGGTTGAGAAAATTTTTTCTTTTAAAGAATTCAAGAGTTTATTCAAATTTTTGAAAAAATATTTGATATAAATTGCACTAAAAATTCGAAGATACTTCAAAAATTACCCTAAAGAAAAAGGTTTTAGAATTTTGGCTTCGCGAATAATTATACTTTTATTAGAACACAAAATCTTTATGTTTATAAACACGTATAATAAATATTATATAGTTAGGAAAATTTAGAAACGATAGTTTAGAAATTTCTCTTTTTAGAGCGAGAGTGGAGGAAATTTTGGCTAAAAAAATTGATTATGAAGATCTTATAATAGATTTATATTTATTTTGGCGTTTAGAAAGAAAAGGAGGTCGAGTTACCACAGCAAAGCTGATTTATCTACTTGAAGATGAACTTTTTGATAAAAATATGATTGGACCAAGATATAAAATGTTTAAACACGATATGGGTCCATATAATCTGAATATCGGCAAACATCTAACTGACTTATCAAGAAGTGGATTCTTAAGTTATAATGTGCATTACTTCGAGAAAAGAAAGAAAGATGTGAAAACTTATTATAGTAATAAGAAAACTGAGCAATTTATTGAAAATATAGACGAATTGATTCAATAAAATTCCAAGATATTCAATATTTTTGACGAGATTATTCAAGAACTTGGTGCTCTTAATAGTGATCTACTAATGGAATTTAGTTATTCTTTAGACAAAACTGGATCTGAGAATAAAAAAATTGAAGATTATAAACCCAAATCTCTCATATTAGATCCTTTATCTTTACCTAATCCTGATTTTATATTTGAATTAGATGAGAGTTGGTATAATACAGTAGAAATTTTATTAGATCCTAATTTGTATAATATTGCTATGGATATATTAAAGAATGCACATAAAGATAAATATATCCAATTGCAATAATTACTTAATACGGCATTGCAATTATGAAGGTTTTTCAAAGAGAGTCATTTGCTAATCAATTTGATAACCTTCATATGAGGAAAAAAGAGCGTGAAGAAATTTTAGATTATTTTAAAAACTACACTGATGAAAAAGCAGACCGAGATCCTTACCTTAAAGAAGAAAAACTTAAGATGTTCAAATACCATAAGTATAAGCATGTTAGAATTTTATACGGTTATTGTAAAGAGTGTTTTGGAACTCATAGCACCTTTTTCAAGTGTCCTCATTGTAATAGAAATGATTTGGAGAAAGTTGTTCTCTTTGGTGCTGGACATAGAACAAAATTATATGGTAAAATTTCATCAGAAAAGATATTGAAATCTAAAAAATTATAGAAATAAAATATTGAAAGACTTTTGAATCTCGGTTATAAGATTTTATATAATGAATTTGGTTAGGGTTTTTAAACTATTTCTAATGAAAATAAGTATATGACATACAATTATCTTTCCAAAAAATATTATAAATATAATTATTAATAAAGAATAAAAAGTGTGATGTTATGATCCGATATAATAAAATTATGATTATTATTGATGGAAA
>JAHLWE010000136.1 GCA_019058135.1 Promethearchaeota archaeon
GGATGGAGGTTATTTTAAAACAAAGAAATTAATAAAAAACATTCCTATTTCTGTGACATTTGGAAAATTGGAAGATGTTATTTTCGTAGATCCTAACTTAACGGAGGAATTAGTAATGGATGGAAGAATAACTTATGCATTTGATGATGACGGAAATTTAGTTTCATTACAAAAAGGTGGATTAGCGACGTTTTCTATTGATGAGGTAAAATCTCTTGCCCGAAAAGCTAAAGAACTTGGGGTTAAACTACGAAAAGATCTAGATCTATGGCAATACCAGAATTTAAAAAATAAATAAGTTTTTTTTTAATTGTTCTTTTTTTATTTTAATTACTTAACTACGTACAAAATTATGTCAAAAACGAAAAAAGTTGGTATTACAGGAAGATATGGAGCCAGATATGGTACAACCATTCGAAAACGAGTCAAAAAAATAGAAGACCAATTACACTCTAATCCTAAATGTCCTAAATGCTTTACTCCAGCAATCAAGAGAAAATCTACAGGAATATGGTACTGTAAAAAATGCGGCTGTGAATTCACAGGAGGCTCTTACCAAATGGAGACACAAAGGGGGATTGAATCAAAACGAATTACAAAAAGAAAACAACGAGAATTAGAAATTGAAGAATAATAATGGAAAAAATTATTTCTAGAATTGAAATTGAATTTAAAGACGAAGAAATACGTGATATTTCTTATAACTCTTTTATTCCTGAACTCTCTCAATTATCACGAAAAAGAACATCACTAAATATTGAAAAAGGTAAAAATTCCATAATTTTTATCGTAACAGCAACTGATATTACTGCTTTTCGAGCAGCCGTTTCAGATATTATAAATTTTGGAAAAATATTAGAAAAATCTAAAAAGTTATTAAAATAATTAAGTTATATTAAAAGAAAGAGGAAATTTTTATGAGCATACCCTATGAGAATTTATCTAATGATCTAAAAAATAAATTGCAAAATTATAATAATCTGGTTCGAACTCTTGAATTTCTTACTCAACAAAGATTTGAATTAGAACGTGGATTGAGGGATGCTGAACTTGCAATCGGAGAACTAGATAAAATTGATTCTAATAAAGAAGTTTATAAGTCCATTGGGGGCATAATGGTAAAAAGTGAGAGAGATAGATTGTTGGATGAGAAAAAAAGTCAAAAAGCTTCAATTGAGTTGAAATTAAAAACCATAACCCAACGAGAAGAACGAACAAAAACCCAATTAGAAACATTGAGAATAGCACTAGAAAAAGATTTTAAGGATCAAGGAATAAGCCAATCTTAAATTAATAATTATGAATTCTAACTTAAAAAAAAATATAACGAATATAATTTCATTTATCGAAGGAAAAAATATAATCATATCCACCCATAGTTTGGCAGATGTAGACGGCATAGCCTCTGCATTTGGTTTAAAACTTTTTTTAAGTAAAATATTGAAACATTCACTTATAGATTTAAGATTTCCAAAATGCACCAAGTATAATAAACAAATAATTAAAATAATTGAATCTATATGTGAATGTAAAATTTTAAATACATCTTCTAATAATGATTTCAAACCAGATATTTTACTCATTACTGATACAAATAATTATAATCAAATTAGACTTAAAGAATTAAATCTTAAATATCGGGACATTAAATCAAATTTAATATACATTGATCATCACAGAAAAGGAAATAATTTAAAAAATAAACCTCTTGACAAATACAATATCATCATGGATAATTACACTTCTGCCAGTGAGATAATTCTTGACATTATCAGACTTTTTAATATCAAATTGAATAAATGCATTTTACATTTATTTGCAGCGGCTATTCTTACAGATACAGGTAATTTTAAATATGCAACTAATGAAACTTTTAGTCGATTTAACTTTCTTCTTCAAAAAGGATTAGATTATAAAATAATCCTAGGTATCCTTAAGATGGAAGTTGATGTTTCTGAAAAAATCGCAATAATTAAGGGGAGTCAAAGAAGTAAATTAATTCGATATGGAGACTGGCTAGTATGTAAAACTCAAGTTAGTAATTATGAATCAAGTGTGGCTACATCGCTAATAAGTTTAGGATATGATATCGTATTAGTAATTTCTCCTTCAAAAAAAAGCGATGCGTTTAGAATAACTTCAAGGGCAAATCAAAAAGTAATAAATGAAGCTGGGATTCATCTTGGAGAACTTTTTAATGAAATTTCCGAAATTAGCCAAGGCAACGGAGGAGGACATAATGGAGCTGCATCCCACGTTGGAAAAATAAATCTTGAATCTACTATAGAAAAAATTTTTAGTTATTTTGAGAAAAAATTAATAGAAAAATAATCTTAGAAATATTTATCATAACTCACAATAAAAGTTTTTACTTTGAATTTAATTAAATTTGAAGATTTCAGTTTTAAATACGACCAAGCACAAGATTTCGTATTGAAAGATATTAAATTAAACATAGAATCAGGTAAATTCATTTTATTGTGTGGAATTACAGGCTCGGGAAAAACAAGTTTAGTCCGAGCAATGAATGGTTTGATTCCACAATTTTATCACGGTGAAATAAAAGGGGATGTATTTGTAAAAGGAAAAAATACTAAAAATGTTCCCACATCAACATTATCAAGAGATGTAGGTTTAGTATTTCAAAATCCTGAGAATCAATTAATAGCTATGAATGTAGAACGAGAAATTGCGTTTGGTCCTGAAAATATTGGTATTCCTTGGGATGAAATGGATTCGAGAATTAAAGAATGTATTAAAATTACAGATATTGAACATCTTAGAAAAAAAGCACCATTTGAAATAAGTGGTGGAGAACAACAGAGGGTTGCGATTGCTTCAATACTCGCATTACAGCCAGAGATTATAATTTTTGATGAACCAACTTCACTTCTAGACCCAAAAAGTGCAATTCAAATTCTTAACTTATTGAAAAAGATCCTTCTTGAAAAAAAAATATCTACAATAATAGTTATTGAACATAGACTGGATATTGTACTTCCTTTAGCCGATGAAGTTATATTGATTGACAAAGGACGAATTATTGAGCATGGTGAAGCCCATTATGTGATAAATGGAGAAAAATTTTTAAATTCAGGAGTTAATATTCCGAAATGTGTTTCAGTTTTTCAAAAATTAATGAATCAGAATATATTTATCGGTAAATTGCCAATTTCAATCGAAGAAACTAAAAATTTGATAAATTCTATAAAATAGACTGGATGGAGAATGATAATATGGAAAAAAAACTTGAAAACCTTCAAATCTTAGTCAATCATTTGACTTATCATTATCCCGATGGGACTATTGCATTAAAAGGAATCAACCTTAATATTTACTCAGGAGAAATAGTAGGAATAATGGGTAAAAATGGAGCAGGTAAATCTACATTAATAAAAACATTCAATGGTTTATTGAAACCCACAACTGGGGTTGTTTATATAGAGAATGATGACGTTAATAATGTTTTAATGTCAAAATTAACGAGAATAGTAGGTATCGTATTTCAAAATCCCGATCTCCAATTATTTGCTAATACCGTTGAAGATGAGATTAGATTTTCACTTAAAAATCTAAATTTTACAAAAACTGAGCTTGAAAACCAAATTAATTTAACTCTAGAAAAATTTAAACTAAAAAAATTTCAAAACCGAACTCCTTTTACTTTATCTGGTGGGGAAAAAAAAAGATTGGCAATTGCTTCAATAATGTGTAGAAATCCCAAAATTATTGTGTTTGATGAGCCTACAATTGGTCAAGATGCAGAGGGAGTAGAATTCATAAGGAATTTAATAAAAGAGAAACATTCAGAAGGTAAAACAATAATAATTGTTACACATGATATAGAATTCGCAATAGATAATATACCAAGAACAATTCTGATGGCTGATGGTCTTATTATAGCTGATGGCCCAACAAATAAAATTTTAAGTCAAGATCAAATTCTAAATATTGGTTCTTTAATTTCACCCCAATTAATTCAACTATCAAAATTTTTAATTGATTCTGGATTCAAGGTTCCGGATAATGCATATCTAAAAGAAAATATGATTCAATTTTTAGGTTCTTTTTTAAAAGAAAAAATGGAAATTACTGAAGGAGGGAAACCATAATGTCCTTTGAATTCATGGAGGCTTTCAAATTTATTCAAAAGAAGACAATTATTCATAGTTTAGACCCTAGAACTAAACTTCTACTAGCAACCATTTATAGTATTCTTGCAATTATGTTTGAAGAAATTTTCATTCTTTTTTTTATTTTTCTTTCATTCTTTCCATTCATTATCGCTGGACAATTATTTAAAAAATGGATTAAAAGCATTCGGGGGATGACATTCTTATTTTTATTATTAATTATTTTCAATACACTGTTTAGCACATTTTCTAAATCCATATCAATGATATTACGCATAATGATTATGGTAAGTTCATTTTCATTATTCTTTTTAACGGTTCATCCTGATGATCTCATGCTTTCTCTTCTTTCTCTTAAAGTACCTTACAATATAGCGTTTTCATTTTCATTATCTTTTAGATTTGTTCCAACAATTGCAATTGAAGCCCAAAATATTATTGATGCACAAAAAAGTAGAGGGTACGAAATGGAACAAGGAGGCTTAATATCTCAAGCAAAAAATTTAATACCTTTATTAATTCCATTAATTGTTTGTTCCATGAAAAGGGCATTTCATATTGCTGAAAGCTTGGATTCCAGAGCTTTCGGAAGCACTAAAAATAGAACCTATTATTATTCAATTTCATTTACAAAAAAAGATTGGCTATTAACAGTAATTCTAATCGCTTTCTTTATCTTTGGAATTATTGTAAAATTATTCCCAGATCTATTGCCTAATTGGCTTTTTTGGAGATTTCCTGTCTAATAAATAGAATAAAATAATTCTTACGATTTAAAATGATTCAAAAAACAATCTCAGTAAAAACTCAGGGTGAAAACATTGAAATCTATTTAGGATTCGATGGTATAAAGGTAAATATTAAAAACTTGAAAGATAAATATAAGTTACAAGATAATGTTGATATTATTGATTATTTTGTTAATCTCATATCTAAGTTAGAAAGTCAATATAATCAATCTACAGTACAAATATTTAATCCAGAATTCGTTATTTCTCCAGAACATATAATCACGGCATTTTATAATACGCATAAGGCTTTTAATGATAAAAAAAACATATCTAATCAAAAAAATCTCGAATTTTTATTATATCTCTCAACTAAAAGGCAGATTTCCGAAGCAATCAAGTATTTCGGCATAAAAGTTGATGAAAAAGAGTTAAAAACCCCATTGGAACTTACATATTTAATAGCTAGTTATGAAAATAACGTTGAAACAATAAAAGAAGCTATCACTCAATCACTTAACATTATTAATGACCCAACTATTATTACGGAAAAATCTATAGTAAAACTTCAAAAAATTATTGACTATTTTAAAATCAGTATGAATCAATTGAAAATTGTATTTCATTCTAATGGAAAGAAATTTAATGAAGATGATGCGTTTAGAAATAATAATTTAAATGATTTATATGAAGCATGTCTAGAGATAATTTATGAAAAAATGGCATTTTTATCTTTAGAGAAAACACCTAAGCCTGAATAATACGAACTTGTTCTTTAACCACACTCAAAATATCGTCTTTTGTTATAAATGAAATTCCAGTAAAATTACCTAATATTTCAATATTTACGATTTTATCTGGCTTTCTCAAATTTACTTTATTATTAAGACCTTCTGCAACGTGTTCGATTATTTCTAATTTTGATGTCTTAAAATTTCTTTTATTAATTTGGATTTTAAATGTTTCATTCTTTTTTACAACTTTATGAAAATTCTCAGTTACGATCTTTTTTATTATATTTAAATCGGTCTCGCAAGCGTATTCAATAGGAGTAATTTTCAAGATATATTGATAAAAATTTGGATTTTTTAGTGCCATTTTCCTTAATTTCTCTATACAATTTTTGGGATTTAAATTTGTAAGTGCAATAAATAATCCTGGAAACTCCACTCTAAAAATTAAGGGAAATTCATCGCCCATCATAAATAACAAAAACCAAAGTTCTGCTTTGGCATTTATTTCATTATGTCTTGATGTGGATATTAACAGATTAAAATTTCTCATTAAATTCCTTCATCATTAAAAATTTTTAAAATTTCTTCCTTAGAAATTGAGCCGATTCTTAAAAATTTCAATTCTGACTTCTTTTTTGCTGAAGAACAATCAACAATTGTGCTGGGAATTTGTGTTAATGTCTTTCCACTGTCTAATATTACATCTATTTGATCAAATAATAATTTTGGTATATATTCTCCTTCTATAATGTTCTCTTTATCAGAAATATTAGCGGAAGTTCCGATAATTCCCCCTAAAACGCCCTTACTTTTAAGATTTCCTAAAATTGCAAGTATTATCCCGTTCTCAGGGACTCTAATCGCAACAGTTTGTTTACCACCTGTTAATTTTTGAGGTATAGATTTTAAAATCTTTTTAACAATAATAGTTACTTGTCCTGGCCAAAAATATTCAGCAATTTGACTGGCATATAAATTAAATTCTCCGATCTTTTTTGCTTCTTCTATATCGCTAACTAGAATTGGAAGCCCCTTATCCCTTTCTCTAAATTTCATTTCGAAAATCCTATTAATCACTTTAAGATTTTGTGGATCGCCACCGAGACCATAAACGGTATTTGTTGGATATGCAATTATTTTACCTTCAATTACTGCATCGGCGGCTTTCTTCAAAAAAATTTTGTCCAGTTTATTATCTCGGCTCAATTTTAATAATAATCCCATTAAAAATCAACTTAATTTCTCTTTAAAAAATCTTTATTCCTCTGGTGCTTTCCATTTTTTATAATATTCCTCAAACTTTTTTAGTAACACCTTTGGTTCTATCTTTTTGTTCTCGCTCATTGCCTTAAACGCCTCTAACATGATTTCTAATTGTAGTAATTGAAATTCTTGATTTTTTTCATCGCTGGTTGTAAGAAATCGGTGCGTTATTTCATTAGTCTTAAAAATTTCCATAGAATTAATGTTGTAAATATCCATAAAATAACCGATTAAAAATGCTCCAAGGAAGATTAGAGGAAATGATATAATCAATATCCAAATTGTAAGTTCAAATGCTATAAAAATAAGAGAAATAGCACTGATTGTAGACATTGCGATTTGATAATATGACTGCCCCATCTTGAGTCGAGACATTTGTCTTCCGACGAATCGAGCTGTTTTTACCCATCTGGGCTTTCTAATTTTTTTATTATTAAACATCTTTTCACTGTTTGCTTTTATTAATATATTAAGCTTTTCATATTTAAAAAATAAACCAAATCTAAAGATATCTAAAAAGTAGATTGCTCTTCATCGATCTGAATTTTTAATTAAAAGTCCAAGCCTAAATTATTTCACACTCAAATATCAAGAAAAAAATGAAATATTTAGTTGATACTTATAATTTTAATTGTTTGTGAATAATTTTTTCAGGTTTTATTCAATTATTTACTTTTTTCCTTTAATTCTAATTCTAACTCAATGTATTTCCATGCATTTTTTATATTCTCTTGCCATTTCACTAATCCAACCTCAGAAAGTGTGTTAAATCTTTTTTGAATCTCTAAATATTCTTGAATTGGTCTGCGTTTTGAGGGATCCAAATATTTTTTACTCGGCTTAGATAATTTAAATTCACCATTTTCAACTTCATATAATATCCAAAATCCAGTTTCCACTGCCAGTTTCCCTATTTTTACGGTATCTTCAGAAGCAAACCCCCAACCGGGTGGACAGGGTGCAAGTATATGAATATACCTAAATCCTTGAATATCTTTTGCTTTCTTAA
>JAHLWE010000010.1 GCA_019058135.1 Promethearchaeota archaeon
CCAATTTATGTGTATGAATTTAGGAAAGGGAAAGATATTAAATTTATGGTTGGAAATAAAGCGATAAATGAATATTCTAGACAGAATGTTGATTTAATTCGTATGGCAAGTTCATTAAACATTCCAATTACAAAATTACCAAACAAAATTGAAAAGCAAATTGATTTAATTTCAAATCTTCAAGAAAAAAACAAAATTTTAGCAATAAAAACATTAGAATTGATTGCTAGAAATCCTAACATGACTCTAAATCAGATTAATGTGGGAGTAATAGAAACTGAAATGGATTATAAGATAATTTCTAAAAATTTTAGGAATTTTCCACCAAATTATTTGCTAATCATAAAAGAGAAGGGAAACAAATTTATAGTTCTTTCGAATAGCCAAAATGCAAAAGCGGATGATGTGGTACAATCTTTATTGAAAAAGTTTGGAGGAAAAGGAGGAGGTAATCCTAGTTCTGCTCAAGTAACTTTACAGAACAATCCAAAGGATATTATTTCTGAAATAAAATTACTTTTAACATAGAGACTTTTATTTTTTTTATAAATCTTAAGAGACTCTCAAATTTTTTTTTAGATAAATGATTTAATCTTTTAAAATTCCCATTGCTTTATCAATTGTTAAATTCTTTAACTCTTTTGCTTTTTTATAATGTTCTCCACAAAACCCTTCAGCATAAGGTGGATGTCCAACCATTCCTTTTTTTTCCATCATATTCTGCCATTCTTTATCAGATCGACGTTTTTTAAAATATATTAACCCCCCATCATCTGGATAATCTAATCTTTTATGACAAATACAGCAAATTGGAGGTTTCATAATAAAATTTCCCGAATTTTTGTTTTTTATTACTTCTTTTTTTAAAAGTTAATAATTCAGTTAAAAATATTTATTTTTTGTATTATTTTTATATTTTTAAGGTTACCAAAAATTAACTATGTTATTATTATCAATTTCAAAAATGGATTGTAATGATTAGTCTAGAAGATTTAATAGATATTATATTAACTGAAGTGGACGGTAAAAACGCTTGGGAATAGGTTGCACGTATTTCTCAATATTATAGAATTCAAGGTTCTGAAGAATATCATAAAATAGTAACAATTATTAAAGATGAACTTTCCAGAGTAGGTTTACAAGATGTAGAATTGTTTAAAGCTCCGGCAGATGGCAAAACAAAGACTTGGGAGTGGATTCCGGCTTATCAATGGGAAATCAAGTTGGGGGAACTTTGGATTGTAGACCCTACAAAAGAAAAATTATGTGATTACAGTAAAATTCCTATGTCTGTAATAACGCATTCAAAATCTTGTGATATAATCGCTGAGATAGTAGATGTAGGATCTGGTTCTTCAAAAGAAGATTATGAAAAAAAGGATGTAAGTGGAAAAATTGTTCTTATGTCAAGTTTAACATATTCTCACCATGAAATTATTGAAAATTCAGACGCAATAGGTGTAATTTATTATCCTGATTTAAAAAGAATCGGAGATAATTATGATATTCATATATATAATAGTTTTTTTACGACTTATGAAAGAATGGATAAATCAGTATTTGGTTTTAGCATTAGCTATAAACAGGCAGTGCATTTAAAAGAATTGATGGAAAAAAGCCCAGTAAAAGTTCATGCTAAAATAGATGCTAAGTTTTCAGAAGGAAATCTAGAAGTAATTTCTGTGCCAATTTATGGTACTGAGCACCCTGAAGAGAAGATTATTGTCATCGCACACCTTTGTCATCCATCTCCTAGTGCAAATGATAATGCAAGTGGTTCAGCAGGAATTTTAGAACTTGCACGTACTCTTTCTTATTTAATTTCTAAAAAATTGATTGAACCACCAAAACGAACCATAAGATTTGTTTGGGTGCCCGAATATAATGGAACTATTCCTTGGGTTAAGAGATATGAAGATAAAGTAAAAAAAGGGGTCGCTTGTATCAATCTTGATATGATTGGAGAACATCGATTAAAAATTGGATTTCCATTATTGATATTTTCAGCACCTTTTTCGACACCATCAATTTTAAACGATATAATCAAATATTTCGTTAAAAAAATTGCTGACCATCCTAAAGGCATTGCAGTTAATGGTACTAAAGCACCATTAAGTTATAGAATGAAAGCTTTTGATGGAGGTAGCGACCATACTGTTTTTGCTGATTCTTATTTTGGAATCCCTGCATTAATGTTAAACCATGATGATCCTTATTATCATTCTTCAATGGATACTGTTGAATATTGTGATTCTTCAGAGCTTCAGAGGGTGATTGGAATTGCAGCATGTACTTCATATATATTAGCATCTTTCGATGAAAAATGGTTAAATGTGATTTGGCCATTAATTCATAAAGGTATTTATGAACGGTTAAGTAATTCAATAAGTTTACTTGATATTCTATTAATTGAGTTGAAATTAAGAAACGAAAAAATGGAGATTCAGCAGATAAATGAGAAAATTGCATTAGCTTTTGATTTAATCAACACATCTCAAATTTATGAGTTCGATTTAATAAATTCAATAACAAAACTTGAAAAAAATTTAGATGAAAATATTTTTATTAAGTCTGCTTTAAGTGAAATTGATTTGTGGTCAAGCGACCAGAATATCAGATTGAAAGAAAGATTAAAAACTTGTATTAAGAATATACAAAATTTAGATACTATTGATATCTATTCAAATCGATACCAACGTAAATATAAAGGTCCCATTGAGATGGATATATTGATTGAAATTTCAAAATTATCTTTATTTAAAGAATTCACCGAAAAATTATCATATAAGTTTTTTGGGCCGATTTACGAAATTATTAACCTATTAGATAAAGGAAAAAGCATATTGAGAATTAGTAGCTTCCTTTCACTTCAATATGAACGAATAATTCTTCCAAGTATAATTCAAGAATTAGTGAACTTATTAGAAGATAAACAAATTATAAATAGATCTACGATTTAAAAGAAAGAAATTAAGAAAGAAAATCAAATAAAAAATTCCCAAATTTCCGATTAGGAATGAATTTATATAAAAAAAATGAGATATTTAAATAAATTAAAATATTTCTTTTTATTTTAATTCTGAGACAATTTCTGCCAAAACATTTAACATTTCTTCAAGATCTTTTAAAGTTATTTCGCCCATATGTCCAATTCTGAAAGTTTTATTCTTTAAGGAGCCATAACCATTTACAATTCGATAACCTTTCCCCAATAATATAGAGACCATTTTTCCAATATCGATGTTTAATGAATTTTTCATAGTAGAGACTGTATTTGACTCATATCCTTTTTCAGGAAACATATCAAAATTTATTCCTTTTGCCCATGTTCTTGTGCGCTTTCCAAGCTGTTCGTGTCTTTCAAATCTTTTTTCTAGCCCTTCTTGGTTTATAATATAGTCTAATTGAGCTGCTACATCTCTAATCTGAGGGATAGGTGGTGTAGTTGGAGTCTGATGAACTTCATTCTTTTTTAGTAAACCAA
>JAHLWE010000137.1 GCA_019058135.1 Promethearchaeota archaeon
ATCCAGGCTTCGCGACGGGTCCTTTTCTATTCACCAAATAAATTCAATATTTATTTGACTTTGCTAAGTTGCAAATATTGTAGTAATATTTACCGCCAATTTTAATAGCCTCTTTACATAAAATTTTTCCTTTAAATTTTTTACAGTGCAATAAATCATTTTATATTACTAATTTTATCAATAGTTATTATAGAAGTTAATTTTTTCTATTAAAACCTAATTTTATACCAATTCTTCTTTATATATATTATTTAAGATCCATAAATTTACAAAAGGTTTTAATTAGTATAATTTTAAAATAAAATAGGATTAAAATTTTTTTTAAAGAGATAGGTATTTAAAAAGGATGCACAGCCGCCAACAACATAAACCCCTTGATTTTTTAAAAGGTAGTATTGATAAAGTTATACTAATAAAGGTTAAAAAAAATAGACTTTTTCGTGCAAAATTGAAGGGTTATGATGAGCACTTAAACCTTTTTTTGGAGGAAGCAACTCAGATATTTGAGTATCAGGATGATGATGGGAATATAAGAGAAGAGAATGAAAATCTAGGCCGGATTGTAATAAGAGGAGATAATATCGTATTTTTAAATCTGGCGCAGTAAATTTAAAAAACATTTACTGGTTTTAGAAATAGATGAAAATAAGAGCTATTACGATTGGATTACAATTTCCCTTTTATCAGCCTCTAGGAATTAAAAGCTTAGAATCAGTTTTAGATGTTCAGTTTCAGACTTCTAAAGAATTATTAGATGAGTTAAAAGAGAGATTCAAAAAAATTGGAATAGAAATACAAACTACAAGGATTTGTACTCAACCATTATATCAAAAAGAAGGAAATCCCTTTTTGAAAGAGAACTCAAATTTTAATGAGAATTTGAACAATCTTAGAAAAGGAATAGAATTATTAATTTCCCATTGTAAAAAGGTCAATATTGACTTAGTCGCTTGTCTAACTATTTTGGCTGATGAGTTTGAGAATTATAGTTTAATAGAGCAAAAATTTCTCAAAAATGTTCCAAGGATTCTTGAAGATTATGACAATCTTTTTACTTCCATTCAAGTTGCTTCTCAAAAATATGGAATTAACCTTCTTTCAATAAAAGATTGTGCGAGTATAATAAAGCAAATCCCACTTAATAGACCATTTAATTCTCATAAATTCTGTGTGAATGTTAATGTACCAGAAGATACACCATTTTTCCCTGCTTCTTATCACTTATCAGATAAACCAAAATTCTCAATAGCATTAGAAATGGCCGATGAAGTAGTATCAACTATACAGCACTCAGATAGCTTTTATGATTTTCAGAAAAAGCTCAAATCTAAATTTGAAGAGATATTTAAGAACATTTCAAATATTTGTGAGAATTGTGAGAAAAAATTCAATATTCTATTTCATGGTATTGATTTTTCTCCTGCTCCATTTCCTGAAGATTTAAAAAGTATCGGTAAAGTGATCGAAGAAATGGGTATTGAATATTTTGGTGCCCAAGGTACATTTTTTGCCGTTTCAATGATAATGAATATTATCAAATCTTTAAATATTAAAAAAATTGGTTTCTCGGGATTCATGCAACCAATTCTTGAAGATTCTATTTTATCCAAAAGGTTGGATGAAGGAAAATATACAATTGATTCATTATTACTTTATTCTGCAACTTGTGGAACCGGACTTGATTGCGTACCATTGCAAGGGGATGTAAGTGAGAGAGAGATTTTTTACATACTATTAGATCTTGCATCTTTAGGCTTATCATTAGAAAAACCATTAACAGCAAGATTAATGCTAGTTCCGGGCAAAAAGGAGAGCGAAAAGTCTGAATTTGAATCAATTTATTTTTGCAATTCTCGAATGATGAAAATAAAAAGATTAACAAAAGCTCCTTCAAATGATTTATATGAAAACGCAGAAAAAATCAAATTCATAAGGTTTTTATGAATATCAAAAATAATTATACTTCATAATTCTAGGTGTAAAAATCCTTGGAATCATTTAAGAAATTTTATGAAAGTAAAACACTAAAACCCAATTTTAAATATGTTCATCTAGTTCTCACTTTGTTTCTATTCGAAGAACATCTTAAAGGTTTTGGAAGGTATAAACTACAAGAAGAATTATTAATCTCATCAGGTATGGCCAAATCAATTTTTAATAAATTAAAAGAGAATAATATGATTAAAAAAGAAACACAGAGAAAAGGTCATATTTTAAGTGTCAAGGGAAAGGATATTTTAAAAAAAATAAAGGAAAAAATTGTAAGTATTAGAAAAGGAAATATAATTTTATCAAAAATGGCATTTGGACATAGTTTTTACATTGCTCAAATAAAAGATGTGTTCAATAAATTGACTGATGGAATGGCACAGAGAGATGCATCCATAAAAATTAAAGATTTAGTAGATGATTTAAAAATTAAGATTGGAAAAAATGAATGCACCATTAAAGTGAATAATATTGGTGCAACTTGTTTAATATATGAGGACAAACAATTAAAATTACCTAAATATAAAGATAAATCAAATTTTATCTATGATTTTTCTATTACCGAAGATATTCAAGATTATTTATATAAAGAATTAAGTCTTCAGAATAAAGATACTATTATTATTGGAGGGAGTAGCATAGATATTAAAGAAAATATCGAAAAAAATCAAAAAGGCATAATAGAAGAAAGAATTGCACGATTAGTTGCAATAAATTCTGCATTAAGCTTTTTTAATATGGATTAAATCACACTAAGATTATATAGATAAAATGAAATTCGAAAAAAATATTAAAATAATTATTCCAGAGAAGATTTTTTTTCAATTACAGGAATGTTCAAGGAACGCTTCACCAAATGAAGCATGCGGTTTGATTTTTGGAGATATTCAAGAGTTAAAAAATCAAGAGGGATATCAATACATCTATTCTGCGAAAAAATTTGAGTGTATAAAATCATCAAAACCCTCTCCAGTTGCTTTTTTAATGGATAATTTGGAAAAATTTAACGAGATTTTTGAAGAAGCATCAAAAAAATTTAATTTAAGATTAATTAGCATTTTTCATTCTCATCCAGGTTCTGCAATGCCAAGTGGAGTTGATTCTAATTATATGAGAATGCTTTATGATTGGGGAGATCTAAGATTTAAACATCAAATTTGGACAATTATTGATGGAAAAAAGAAAAAACTGAATGGATTCTTATTTTTAAAAGATGGTATAATTCAAATAGATATAAAGATTCAAAAATAATTATTTCTTTTGCTTAAATCCGCTTTTTGTTATGGTCGCTAATTGCAATTTATAACCTGAACCTGCATCTCTTGCTCGGGATGAAGTTATAGCTTTTTCTACTAGTTTTAATCCATCTGGAGCAGTCATATTTTCTTTCCATTCTGTTTCCAAAACTCCGAGAGAGTAGGGAGAACCAGAGCCAAAACTAATGAACTTTTCTTCTTCATATAAAGTTCCAAGAAGGTCGATCCCATATAGCATTCCTATGCCTTCTTTCTCTGAATACCCTGCAATTATCATTAAGGTAAGAAAATATGAACGCCCCTGATAAAGTAGATTCCTAACGGTATTTGCAACATACTTTGGTTCAGGGATCTTTTCTTCTTCGACAGTCTTAAGATTAGACAAAGCAATTGCTTGACCCACAACATATTGGCAATCAGCTACACCACCGCTAATCGTGGCAGCACAGAAATCGTTTATTTTGAACAATTTCTGGGCTTGTTTTGTTGCAACAAAATATCCCGCTGTTGCTTGAGATTCAGTACCTACAACCACGCCATCTTTTATTTTAATTGCAACCGTAGTTGTACCTGTTTTGATAATATTATCTAACGTCTGTGAATCAAATTTATTATTTAAAATGTGTTCGTTCATAATTGCTTACACAATCTTTTATATAATTTAAGTAATAATGAGTTCTTTAATATTTATTTTTTTTCTCTATATACCAAAAATCATAAAATTTTAAAGATTTTAAAAATTAAAAGAAATATGGCAAGGTCGCAAAAAAGAAGTAAAAGAAAATATACTGGAAAAAAGTATAAACATTTTGGAAAAAAGAGAAAAAGAGAGCTTGCAAGTCCTCCAATAGAAACAACAATTGGAACTGAGAAAAAGAAAAAACAAAGAGTTCTTGGTGGGAATTATAAATTAAAATTATTTTCAAACTCCTTTTGCAATCTAACAGACCCATCAAGTAAAAAAACTGAAAAAACTAAGATTCTCAGATTTGAGGAAAATCCCGCCTCTAAAGAGCTTTCTCGGAGGCATATTATAACTAAAGGAGCAATAATTCATACTGAGAAAGGATTAGCGAAAATAACAAGTCGCCCTGGTCAAGACGGCATGATTAACGCAGTTCTTATAAAAGAATAATCAGTCTGTTTCTATTTTTATATTTTTCACAGTTGCGGATTTTCCTTTAATAATTTTGGTATCTGTAGAATCACAAAACTTACATTTAAATAACAGCAACCCCGTTAAAGCATCTGTTTCTTTAAAGCTAATTGTTGTTATTTTACCGCACTTATTACATTGAATTTCTCCAGGAGTGACTTGCATGTTTAGTTTAGCTCCTTCTGCAATAGTTCCTGTTGTCGCCATTTTAAATGATTGTTTTAAAAGTTCAGGAACAATAAGAGTAAATTCTCCAATTTCTAAAAATACTTCTGTAATTTTAATAGCATTATATTTTAAAGCTGTGTTTAAGGCAGTTTGATAAATTTGTGATGCAAAAGCAAACTCGTGTATTTTTTTTCTCCCCTATTAATTAACTTTTTATTTTCCTGATTTGCTTTGCGATTTCAAATAATATTTTTCTTTTCTTTTTGCCTTTAGAATCAATGAGAATACGCCCCGGGTTATCCCACCATGTCTTTGGATATCTTGAAGTATTTTCAATTTTATATTCATAACCTAATGTTTTCACTGCCTTCTCTATATCATCTAAAGTTACCTTTTCAATTGCAAGATTTTTAGGTAATCTACGACCTTGATTGATTGTTCGATTCTTATCAAAATACTGGGGCCAAAAAATAAGATATGGCGTTCTCTTTCTCATTATTATACTCTATTTTTTAAATTGATGGAAAATTTAAATATTTTTTTTGAAATATTATAAAAAATTTATATTGTGTTTTACTAATAGAAATAAAGAAACTACTTTGCGAATTAACCTCTATTAAATATGGGATGGTGGTCTAGCTTGGTATGATTCTGTAAAGATTTATTCCTTACAGCGTAATTCTTGGCTGGGGGCCAAGAGGTCGGGGGTTCGAATCCCTCCCATCCCATTCTATTAATTAAATTATTAATTTAAATTTTAATTGTTTTTATTTTAATGAATATAGTGAATAAATATTATGGAAATATTTAATGAAATTGAAGAAAAATTTATAGAAACTAATGGAATAAAACTTCACACAATCATAGTAGGCTCTGGAGAACCTCTTATATTGCTACATGGATTTCCAGATTTTTGGTATGGTTGGAAAAATATAATTTTAGGGTTAAAAGATAAGTTTCAATTAATTGTTCCTGATATGCGCGGTTATAATCTTTCCGATAAACCGGATGGAATTGAAAATTATAAATTAGATATTTTAATAGAAGATATCAAAGGTTTAAGCGAAAAATTAGGTTTTACTGAATTTAATCTTGCTGGACATGATTGGGGTGGAATGGTATCGTGGGCATTAGCCGAGAAATACCCTGAAATATTAAAAAAATTAATAATATTAAATGCGCCCCATCCAAAAATATTTAGAAAGTTAATTACAAAAGATAACAACCAAAAGAAAGCCAGTGGATATATCGTCAGATTTTTAAAAGAAGGTGAAAGTTTTCTCTTTGAAAATAATTTTCAAGCTTTACAATTGTCTGTTTTTGGTACAGCAAAAAACAAAAAAGCATTTAGTGAATTTGATAAAGAAAAATATATAGAAGCATGGTCCCAACCAGGCGCATTAACTGGAGGAGTAAATTATTACAAGGCAAATCGTAGCTATGAGGAATGGTCTGGAATAATTAATGTCCCGACTTTAGTTATATTCGGTATGAAAGATATATTTGTATTACCTAAAGTACTCGAAGGATTAGAAGATTTTATTAAAGATCTTAAAATTGTTAGAATTGAGAACGCATCTCATTGGGTTATGCACGATGATCCTGAATTAGTTAATTCAAGTATACAATCATTCCTTAGAGGATAATAAGACATAGATTAAATCAATCTATTTCTTATGGAACAATTCATTGATAAATTTAATCAATTCGCTTTATATAAAATGTGTGACCGCTCCAAGCAGAAAGATCGACGTAAAGACCATAAGTATCAAGATCTTTGCCCTTATAAATAAATCTTTTTTGTGTTAGTAAATCAGTAAAAATCCAATCATAAGTATCGTAATTTAATTCTTCAATTCTAACATGTCCTTGCGCAGGATCTGGACTGTAATTTACAACTATAAGATGATGCTGTTCTTTGGACATCCATTGATAAGAAATTAAATTAGTATATGTGTAATTTTCAGTATTTATAGGCTCAATCTTACAGAGAGTCCATTTACCTTTTGTTAATTCCTCTGCAGATACAACATTTAATAGTTTTTGATAAAATTCTAAGAGATCTTGGTTATCATCCTCAACTGGACGCCTTCCTAATTGAACTGGTATTTTTACTTTATACCCCTTCATTTGTCCTTCATGGACTAATTTTGCACCAGGTAAAGTGAGACTTATAATTGCAGCTGCTCGAGAACGTTCTTCACCAAATGCCGTTATTGCCCTAAGTTCATCATGATTTTCAATAAAGCGTAAAAATTTCCTTTGATAATCCCATTCTGCACGGAGATGACTATAAATCGTTTTAGCTCTCTCGTGCAGCATACGATCATACAACCGTTTATCATAGCAAAAATCAAATCCTTGTTGTTGTAATTCCCATTCCATATTCCAATATACTTCTGCAATAAATAAGAAGTTTGGAAATTTTTCTCTTACAACTGGAATCACTTCTTTCCAAAATTCTTTCTCTGGTTGAGGTCCCGCTCTTTCACCCCAAGTACGACTAAAAACATCATTAGTCAATAACATTGCCATATCACATCGAACTCCATCGCATAATTCAGCAATATTTAATAAGATATTAATTGCTTTTTGACGTGCTTCCAATGAAAATGCGTTTATTTGAATTGTATCCGTCCAAGGTGGAAAAAAATTAGGATCCTTTCCATGTGCATAAATATGATCATTAGTACTAAAAAATTCAATTGGATGTGCTCTATAATCATCAATAGTTCCTTTTATGAATATATCTGGTTCTTCTAAAATCCAAGGGTGATCAACAGCTACATGATTTGGTACATAATCTAGTAATAAATGTATATTCCGTTCGGTTAATTGATCGCGGAAGTTTTTTAAACCATCATCACCACCAAGATGATGATCTACGTGATAGTCAAAGATGGAATAGGGCGATCCTACAACATCATCTGGCTTAAAATCAATTAAAGTTTTATGATATTCCTGTTGTAAGCCTGGGTGGTTAAGAGCAATTTCTCTACTTTGAGGACTGCGTTCCCAGACACCCATAAGCCAAATAGCATCGAAATATTTTAATTCCTGACTGAAAACCTCAGGAGGGATATTATTGAGGGAAATATCGTGTTTATAAATTCTTGATAAAGCTTGGAGCCAAAGCCAAGTATTTATCTCATAAATTTTAGGATGTTCTGGCCATTCTATTTTTTTATTATTCATATTAAAACCATCTTTTAAATAGGGGTAAAATATTCTTCATAACATATCTCTTAGTCGTAAAGATTAATAGTTTATTTTTATTTTTAAAAATATAAGATAAAAATTATTTACGAAAACCAATAAGAATTATAATAAATTTTAATTAAAATGATTTATTTTAGGAATTATCCTATGATTAATGAAAATATTATAGAATATTTGAAGGAGGTTTTTTAAAAAAATGAGTTATGTAAAAATTAATATACCTGATAAATTAAAAAAAAAAGTAATTGATACAATTTCAAACATTTCGAGCACTCCTGAAACAAAAATTAAAAAGGGAATGAATGAAGTTACTAAATCCATTGAACGCGGCATTGCTAAATTAGTTATCATTGCCGAAGATGTTGATCCACCAGAAGTTGTTTTCCATTTACCCTTGCTCTGTGATGAGAAGAACATTCCATATATTTATGTTAACACAAAAAAAGATTTGGGAAAAGCGGTGGGTTTAAAAATTGATACATCCTCTCTTGCTATAATTATACCTGGAGAAGATAATGTAGCAGCAATTAAAGATATTATCAGCCAAGTTAATAAATTAAAGTAGAAACATCAAGTTGAGATTTATTGAGTAAAAGAGAAAAGGGTAAAGAAGGGTATGTAGATCGATCCTTTCCGGCTCAGGTCATTCAGGTTGTTGGAAAGACTGGGATGACAGGGGAGATATTGCAAGTCAAGGTCAGGATCTTAGAAGGGCCGGATAAAAACAGAATTTTAACTCGCAACGTTAAGGGACCAGTTCGTTTAGATGATATCGTTGTATTAAGGGAAGTTGAACGAGAAGCAAGAAAAATTAGAAGATATAAATTTTGTGTATAATTACTTTTAGGTCATGCTGAAAAATAAACTTATACTCAAATGCACACAAAACGGTCTGAACGGATTTACGGTCGCCTTCAAGGATTCTATACC
>JAHLWE010000138.1 GCA_019058135.1 Promethearchaeota archaeon
CATTTAGGAGGACCGGGAAAACCTGATGGTCAATGTGGTTGTGAACTAGATACAATTTTAGAAGTAAAAGATTTTCGAAGATCAGTAAATGCTGGTGATGTATATCGAGTACTTGATAAAGATTGGGCATTAAATAAAATATTTATCTTGGATACGATAAATAATTGCTCGTAAAATGCTAAGAAACTTGCTAAAGAGAATCCAAATCTTAAGCTCTTATTCAATTTAAAATCAATATTAGATGATATGGAGTCTGGAAATGAGCGGAAATCCTTAGAAAATTCTTGCAAATGCTCCTTTGATAACATTGAATTATAATTTATTTTAGAAATTTATAGAGATCTTTTCCCTTCTTTTCATTTATTCTTTCTTATAAAGCCAAGGATATATGAAAGAATTATATTCTATTGTGATCTATTTTAAAGATTATTTAAGTTTATAAGTGCCTTTTAGAATTAATATAATATAGATAAAGTAATATCACGCTAATCCTCTTTTGCGTTAAAAAATCCTATTATTTATTTGGATAGTTTATATTTTGTTTTTTTTTTATTAAAAAACTAATATAAATTTATCATTGCTATTGACTCTAAGTATGTCAATGTTGTTGATGTATTAAATAAAAAAAATTAAAAATTATTCGTAAGAAAGATATCTCAGGCGTTTTAATTGAAAATATTTTCTTGATAGTGAAGACATAATTCTATTTTGCTTTTTTTTCAATTAAATAGTCTCATTAAAATGTGTTTAAAGTATGATAAAATTAATTCTCAATGGGTAACCATAATATTTATAATAAAAACTCCTACCCTACCATAATCAATTGATAACAAAATTCCACCATCGTGGTTTTGAAGGTTTTACATTCTCCTCTTCTTCAATTAAATCTGTATTGTTATCGTTCTCCATCTTAATCAATTTACTGATAAGACAAACTCTTTTTATATTTTAACATATTTTTGCCATTTATTGAGTATCGTAGAGATTTACTGTTGATTTTTAAAGAGATATATATTAAAGTAATCTAATAAATTAGATTTTAACAAAACTTATTTTGAATTAATAAGGTTATACTTAAGTAGACCTTTAATATTATTATATTATTTTATTATGCCATTTTTCTTATTTATTTTTAAAATTAGGAAGTAAAAAAAGTATTAAATAACTAAATTTAATATCTAATATTCTCATTTATCTTTGGAAGTTACATGATAAGTCAAGTTGATCTGTTATCTCTAAAAGAATCCGAAGAAGTATGAGATGAAATTGAAAAATAAGATGATGTTAAAGATGGCTTCGATGAAGCGGGAGTTGTTCGGAACAATGCTCTAATTTTATTTACCATTTATGGAATGATCGCAGACATTACTGGCGGGATATTGCCTATGGGAATTATCCTTTCCAAGATAAACAACGGAAATAAACTTATTTTACTTATTTTAAAATGCCATATAACGCATCTATAAACGACATTCTTTTCTAATTAAATAATTTTCAAATTAATTCCAAATTAACTATAAAATATTAAGTATACAAATACACTCCACTCAACCACATAGACTATAAAAAAAAGGAATGTATACTCTTTTCAGGTAATGGATTGTGGCTTATTTAATTCTTATAGAAATTATTCTCAAACAATTAAAAATCTTAAATTATTAAAAATTAAAAATAGAATTCGTAATTATACTTATGAAATATGGATTTAATTGGTATTTTTTCAACTGTGGTATAACAGTCAAAGAGGATATTGGAATCAACATCTTTTATTTTATCGATTCATCTACTATAATAAAAAAATTAATCCTATTATGAATAAAATTGATCTTTAATTTCTTTTAAAGACATCCCAAAAAGAGCTTGTATTATTGTATTCCTATCTATAATCAATTCTGAAATGACACACTCAACGCTTCTTATAACTTTAATAATATGAAAAAAATCTTCAATGAAAATTTCTAGATTCTTCCTATTCTCAACCTTTCTGTCATAAAAAGTTATCGTTCGTTCATTTAAATCAATTTCATAATTTACATCAAAACTAGTATGAAAGATTGCATTTCGAATTTTTCCCCATTCTGGATTCTCTAAAGCTTTCAATTTTGCCAATTCATTTAAAACTCTTCCAAGTGTCAATCTATATCTATTTTCCAGTTTTACAATTCTCTTATATGACTTTAAATTATCATTTTTCAAAATCACGCACAATTTTAAGTAAAAAATAAGTATTTCCTTGATATAACCTTCTAATAAGTAACCAAATTTCAAAATCCAATCAAAAAGATATAATTTGAATTCCTTTTCATTACTATCTTCAAGTAAATTAAAATATTTTTGTAAAAAAATCTCTAAATAATCTTTAAAGGTCATTTCTTCAAAATTTTTCAACCCCTCAGCTGAACTCTCTCTTAAAATTAAGATGGAGTAAATTATTTGGTCTACAGGTAATTTATTTTTATAAATTTGGAGATATCTTGATAATAAACTTTCAATTAAGGAATTATTAATTTCTTTTGCCTTTAAAATAATTTTTTTAAATAATGAATAAAATTTTTTATCAGCAAAATCTAATTTTAACAAAAATCTCCCCAAATTTTTATAAAAATATACTATGATATCACAACAATATTCAAATTTCTTCCAATTTGAAAAGACATCTGTTAATATTTCTAATAGTTTTTCAAATAATTCTTTATTAGTAACTTTTACTGGTTCATCAAACGATATATCCCCAGATATATAATCCATTTTCTTTTTGATATCATTCGGCATTTGATCATAAAATATTATGTCTTCACTAAACTTTTCAAATTCTTCAATCTCTTTTTTTACTTTTTCCGTAACTCTTTTGTGTTTATCCATATTTAGTTTCATTCCTAATTATGATTAAGTTATATTGGTATTTTCACTTATTTTGTCTTTATAATAAAAAAGAATGGATATAAATATATAATTTCTCATTGTGTTGAATTATTCATACAATAAAATTTATATCTAAGCAAAAATAATACCCTTTACTTTAAATTTGATTTAGATTTTAATAATATTTTAAAGGCCTTAAAACGTTCAATAAAATCTTTATTTTCTTCATGTTCATCCCGATGATTAGGATAATAGAAATGTAATTTTTTAATAATCTGATAGTCAAATTTCTTAATTTTTCGAAATCCAAATTTGAATTCTATTTGTTGATCTCTCTTTAATTTTATAAATCCTTTGTATAATGAATAATTATTATTACAAAAAGGATAACAGAATTAATTTAGACTTTGCTATAATTTGTTATTTTTTTATCTTCTTTAATACATTATCTTGTAAACTGTAGTTAAACCAATTAACCGCAATTTTTTGTTGAAAAAAAACATTAAATTTCTTAAGAAAATTAGAATCTATTATGCGTTTAAACGCACGTTTTCCTGTACAGAATACTATTGGTGCATCGTTTTTCATTCGATTTAAAATAATAAGAAGTTCTTTTTTAAACTGATCGCTCTCAACCATTTTGTTGGTTGCTTTTTCAGTCATTGAAATAACAACTCCATCAAGAGGATTTGAAGAAACTGGCTTTTCTTTAACTTTTAACTCTTTATTATTTAAGCTAAGGTGTATTTCTATATTGTGAAATTTATTTTCAGAATATACAATGGTCTCAACAGCTGTGTATTTCTGTAATGAATTTAAAAAATTATTTAGTCTTGTCAGAAAGCAAGTTTGTGTATATTTTCATTTTGGTTTATCAAAAATAACCAACCAATTCAAATAATCACACCCATTTAAATTAATTTTTTATTATAATAACTTAAGTTTTGTATTTTTTTATAAAGTTTAATAGAGATTTTGATTGTATTATTTTAATACTTTATTATCTTTTAAATTTGCGCTATTTTAACTTCTAGACTGCACTCATTTATAAAGATAATTGAGTACTGTATTGGACTAATTGAATATTTTCTTTATATTGTGTATTATCA
>JAHLWE010000139.1 GCA_019058135.1 Promethearchaeota archaeon
ATAGAATGTAAGCTGATCGATAGTAAGGTTTACGGAGATCACACTTTATTTATTGGTAAAGTTGTAACATGTCTAGGAAATGAGGATTTTTTAAAAAATAATAGAATAGATGTTAAAAAAGTAGAAATACCTTATCATTTGACTGGTAGGAATTTTACTTTTAATCAGAAAAAAATTTTTCGTGTTTAAACAAATTGAGATCCATTATACTGGAAAAAACATAGAAAATATTCAACCTTTTTCATAAAATAAAAGGATGTGAAATACGGGAAGTAAGTATTGTTTGCTCCAAATGATTTCAAAATGTAGAAAATAATTTAAATCTTAAAGAGCGTTAATTTCAGCATATTTATATTTATTGAAAATCTTACGAATTTGTTCAAATAATTCTAAAACACCGTTACGTGAGATCTTTTTTTTTTGTTTAGTATTTTTAATATTGTCTGAAATTAATTTTAACTCGGGATAAATTTTAATGCGATCCGAAAGATTATTTTGCTCAATATCAAGTAAAAGTTTTTCAACACCTCCAAATTTATAATTTAATCGATATACAAGTTGATCAACAATATAGTCAATAATCTCTGAACAAATGAAATAACAGCTGGAATAATCCCCAGAATGAAAACAATTTCGAGTAAAATTGAGTCGAATATTGAGGTCTTTAATTTTAATTGCCTTATTGATTCTTTTAATATTGATTTTATTTTGTCTCTTATCCTTCAATGAAATCATATCGATATTCTTTTCCTTCTTTTTTACTTTTGGTGTTTTTCTTGATATATGAGTCTCTTTTACCCAAGGAACTTGCAAAAGAAAGGGATTTTTAATAGAGGGCGTTCTAATTATACATTGCCCCTTTTCTAATAAAGAGAGATACATATACTTCTCTTCGGGTAAATTTAATAATTCAGCGAAATTTTTTTTCTTAAAATGTGTTTCAAAACCTATAACCAACCCCGAATTAGCCAAAATATTTTCACTGATATCAGGTCTTGTGGCAATAGCCATTAAACTCTCACCCGTACCTCTCTGGAGCAATGCAATGTCTTCAAGATATGTGCTAATTTTATCATTCTGAGAATTTTCCTTAGGCATAAAGTATGTTGCATCGTCAACAATTGTTAGATGCTTTAACCTATTAAATATACCGGCAGAAACATTATAATCCCAGATATTCTTTAAAACTAACATTAAAAAGAAATAAATATCTTCTTTATCTCCTCCAAGTCTAATGATTGAGTTCAAATTCAAAATACAATTATTATTTAAAATTTTACTGATTGGTATTGAATTTTTATTATTAAACACTTTTTTTAAAGGCCCTTCCGAAAATCTCCGAATTCTGTTTTTTATGCTAATTAAAGTTTGCGCTAATTGTGGAATTTCATGTTTATGATTCTTAAAATATACATTACAAATTTCATAAAAGTTTTGCCAATTTTTTGAATCTTTACTTCTACATACTTCTATTAAAACATCTACAAGAACTTTCTCCATTTGAGGGGAAAATTCACTTGAAGAATTAATTAATCTGGTATTTTTAAACATTTCAAATATTCTTTCAGCATGAATTAAGGGACCAACTGTTCCAGGATTAAAAATATCAATAGAAAAATTCTCACCAGGAGAATATATTTCAAGATCTTTAAAATAATTCTTAAAAAAGTCGAAATCATTCTTTATTTGAATGATTAAAAAATTAACATTAAATTTTCTAATAAAATTAAATAAAAAGTTTTTAACAAAATTTGTCTTTCCTGCTCCCGTTAATCCGCTAATGAAAATATGTCTATGCAGATCCTCTTCGCTTAGAAAAATATTATGCTTTTTTTTATAATTAGGTCTTTTTAACAAAAAAGATTCTTTTACAACTAGGGATTTACCAATTTTAATCATTCCACTTTTGGAATCTTTCCTAGAAGGTGCGTCTAAATCGATTAATTCTCTCTTTTTTTCAATACTTATAGTTTCATAAAGCTTATTTCTTTTGACATTATAATCTCTTTGGATTTTCCCCCATTCTTTATATTTAGTCATATGCTCTATTTTTCATATTTTTTTAATCGCTAATTAGCCTTAATCTATCTTTCTTTTACATTATCCCTTTACTTAAATTATTTATAAAGTCCTTGAATTTTCTTTTTGATTATTTAATACAAAATAAATCATCACTGCGATTGAAATAAAGAACTTAATTAAAAACTCTCAAATATGTTTTGAAATTGTTATTTCTTTTTTTCTATTAGAAACAAGAATCTCTATTTTTATACTTATATCAATTTTTTGTTTTGATTTCTAACATTATTCTACTTGTTTCTATCTTTATAAATGCAAGGAGAATAATCCAGTTTTAATTAAATCTATTCAAAGATTAAGATATAATATTTATTTACTAACTTCATTTGCGGCTTTTAAAATTTCATAAAACGAATCAATATTGAGTGATGCGCCGCCAACTAATCCACCATCGATATTAGGCTGATTAAATAAATCCTCAGCATTATTTGGTTTTATAGAGCCGCCATATTGGATCCTAACTTTTTCTGCAGTATCTAAACCATAAGTTTTATTTATATATTCCCGGATAAATTTATGAACTTCTTCTGCCTGTTCAGGTGTTGCTGTCTTTCCAGTTCCAATTGCCCAAACAGGTTCATACGCAATGATCGTTTTTATAATTTCTTCCTTTGATAAATCCTTAAATGTATTTTTCAATTGATAATCGATTATCTCTTCCGTCTTTCCTTGTTCCCTTTCTTCAAGCTGTTCCCCAATACATACAATTGGATTCAATCCAATAAAAAACGCCTTTTTTAACTTTTTATTTATCAATTCATCTGTTTCTCCAAAAATATTCCTTCTTTCACTATGTCCCAATATAACATAATTACAACCGACATCTTTAAGAAAAATGGGTGAGATATCTCCCGTAAATGCACCCTTATCTTCAAAATACATATTTTGCCCAGATAAATTAATATTTGTGCCTTTAATTATTTTTGAGGCTTCATACAAAACGGTAAAAGGCGGTGCAATTACAATATCAACATTATTTAAATCCTTTATTTTGGGAATTAATTTCTCAACAAATTCCTGGGCTTCTTGTGGACTTCCTAAATTCATTTTCCAATTCCCTCCAATGATTTGCTTTCGCATAATTCTAAACTCCTAATTCTTTTAGTTCAATATTATTTAGGTTTTTATATTAAAAAAATTTCTATACTTTTTACTTAATTTTTATCTTACAATTATCCCTAATAAACTCACTTATTCAAATATATTTAATTTTAATAGGTTATTTTAAAATAGAAACAAAAATTGAAATAAAAAAAGGTTTTTTTAATTTTAATTAATTTTTTTAATTACACTCTTAATATTTTAAGATAATAACTTAAATTGATAAGCTAATTTTCAATTTTTTCATTGAATTTTTTTATATTCTCACTATATTCTTTCCGTAAATCTTTTAATACTATTTTTGATGGTAGAAACATAATACGATCCTCTATTGCTATTTTCTCAGCATATGAGTAGGCACGTTTATGAATATTATATTCAATACGCATTTTAAAAGAATCAGAATTTTTAATTAAAAATTCAATTGTATTTTGATCTGGGGATTCTAAAATACACTCACCGTCAAAACCTATTTCCCCCAAATTTGGTAATAATTTTACAAAATAACTGAAATTTATTAATCTTTCATATTTATTTATTAAATCATAATTTCGAATTTTTAATTTGATATCATAATCTTTTATCGAAATAGAACTTGGTTCTAATTTACCTTGAAAATATTTTTCATTGTAAAATTTATATTCTATTGTCCTTGCTTTCCATTTAATAGGTATGAATACCAAATTACACACATCTATCATTATTTAATTTCATTTATTAGTAAATATTTTAAAAATTACTTATTAAAAGTGTAGCACTGTAAAAAATTTCTAAAATTTCATTTAAAAGAATTAAAGAATTAGGTTTTATTGACAATAATAGAAATATTAATACAATGCTGAAACATCATTAATAAGGCACTAATAATTGACCTAGATTAACCCCATATATTATATATAATAGGGTATTAATAACTAATTTAAATATCAAATCTATCCTTATTTTCCATAAATAATTTAATAAAAATTTACAATTATGTTTGAAAATATTTTCCTAGTTTGCTATAAGAAAGAAAAGCTAAGCGTGAATCAAGATAGATATATCGTATTAGAATTGAAAAATTGTGAAGGAAATAAAATTTTTGCTCAAATTTTTGAGACAACTCGATTAAATGACGATATAGAATTTATCTTATACGATAAAATTGAATTGATTAGACGGAATCATTATTTTTTTTATGTCTTAAATGAAATTAATAAAGGAGATTTTGTAAAAGTAGATTTAGCACTTATTAAAAATTATAAGGACATTGAATGGAATCGCATTGAAAAAATTGAAAAAATTTATATATCTAAACCCATAACTAATGAAGAACATATAGATGTATTTATTAAAGCATTAAATTTTACAGAGTGGGAAATAAATATAGCTGTTCCATACTTTAATAACATTAAACATATATTTACTCTCCTGAAAAAAAACGCACAAGAAGGAAAAAAGGTTATATTTATTACTATTTCTGATAATTTGAATCATCGACAGCAAAGAGAAATTCTTGATTCTTTAGTAAAGCTGGGTGTTGATGTTTATTTAAATGAAAGACTTCATTCAAAAATTTATTTATTCGATAATTTACTTATTAAAACATCAGCAAATTGGACGTATAATGGTTTTTTAAACCATCATGAGGATGGCGATATCACAAATGATGAATCTAAAATTTTAGCAATTAAAAAGCATTTTAGAAAAATAATTTTTGAATCAATTTTATATAAAAAACCTTTTAACAAAGAACATAATCCCTTTTACGAATCAGTTTATTAATTTCAATTTTGATAATATGTTATTAAATAAAGTTTTGAAAAATTTGTAGGGAAATAGAATACTCAAAGGAAAAATATCGTCGGTGTATTTCAAGTATAGAAGCAAATTTTAATTCAATTGCATGAGATCTTTATAATCAAGAAGCTATAACGTTTAGACCTCCATTTATTTAAAATAATAATAATAATAGAATAATAATAATTATAATAATTATTATTAAAATTTAATGAACTATTTATATACAAAGCTTTAAATAATTGGCTTTTTTTACTTTAATAAAATAACTCCACGCAATTTTCATATTATGCGTCCGTATATTTCTGAATTGAAAATAAAAGGATGATCATAATTTCTCAAAAAAATCTCAATTCTATGATAAAAACAGAGGATTCGTTGTTATATGATGTCTTCCTTTATGTGAAAGATAAACTGAAGGAAAATTTAGTAAGTATATTTGGAATTGGCTCTTATTTTCATGAAGATACTAATAGCTTTAAACCAAATGATATCGATGTTCTTGTGTTTGTGAAAACATTTGATCAAGAAGCACTAAATTTAAAATCCTTGGAATACAGTAATGCGCGTATTGAAGAGAAAATATTCGAAAACAAAAAAATTTCAATTATTTACAATTTATTTTCGTCTCTTTTTAATGAGAAAGAGTTTAAGAAATATTCCTTTTCAAACTATAAATGGGCTATTATTGACCTTAAATACAACTCTAAAATTATCTTTGGCAAAGATTTCCGTTATAAATTACCAGATGTTACTTATAATGACGACGACTACGACGATCTGTTGAGAAGAGCCCTCTATTATTTGAATAAGAGTTTGAGAATAGAGATTAATAGAAACGATATACCAAGTGCAGAAATGATATTTTCAAAAGCGATATTCAAATTTTCATATTATTTAGTGGTGCTATTTCAAAAAGTATATAAGAAGACTACCTTAACTAAAATTTATGAAAAAATCTTAGAATTATGCGAACAAAATAAAATAGATAAAGAGTTCTTGGATTTTCTCAACGAAGTATTTCATTTCAGGCAAAAGGGAAAATTCAAACTTGTTTTTCCAAAAAGACGAAAAGAGTATGTCAATAACCCTTATAAATTTATGAACCTTCGGAATAGATTTATTCTCTACACTCTCAATATTATTGAAAAAGGGAAAGTTCACAAAAAAATGAACCATAGTGAAATCATTCAATTTCTAGAAAATTCGTTTGATAATGGACTTACATATCTTATTAAAAATATTAATATTTTAGGGGATGAACGAGAATTCTCAAAACAATGTATTGATTGTGGAATACCAATTTCATCAAAATATAAAATGTGTTATTTTTGTTTTGTAGGATTTATGGCAAAACTTAAGAATTTTTGTGTGGATTGCAGACAAGAAATGCAACTTCATCAAAATTATCTAAGATGTTATAGATGCAATCGATATTATCGAGATTAAAATTAATACAATAACGATTATATAATTCAATTAAATTGAATAAGATAATAAATCCATTAATAAAAAAATCCAGAAATTAAAATTCTGATACACTAAGATATGTTAATAAAAGGCTAGAAAAAGATGGACAACTCTTTTTAGATTAATCAAATAAAATATTTTTTACCAATTTCGATATTTTAAACGGAGGGAAAATTTTTTTTCCGAATTTAAGGGAGCATCGATTATTTAAGGTAATACCTAAAAAAAGAGTTGGATTAATTAAAGCGGTTGCCAACTGATGTTATGTATATAATCTACAGCGATAACCCAGAGCATATCTTAATTAAATTTCCTTATTTGGATTAAAATATTAATTTTTATTTTTTTAGTAATATGAATTCAATAATTTCAGATCAATTAATTTATTTCTAAGTTAAAATTTTTAAAGAAAAGATAATTGTAATATTTTCTTAATTATATCTTTAATATTTTTAATTTAATTAATTCTAAAACATTTTTATATAAATTTTTTCAGAGATTTTATTTTTGCCTAAATATTAAAGTTATAGAAGAAATGAAAATAATTTTATATAATAAATCTAATAAATTTAATCAAAGGATGAAATCGTGGTTAATTTGAGCATTTCAGATATTAATGGACTCTATAATCAATTTTTATCAATTAGCAATTCAGTGGAAGATCTACTAGATATTATAAATGAAAGGATATTACAAAACGTGTACGCTAGTGATATTAAAGCAACAAAGCTTTTATCAATAAGCTATGAAAATGCCTGTAAAGACCTTATTTCAATAAAAGATAACCTTAATTTTTCATTAAATCTAGTAGTAATTAAGAATCCAAATTTTGAAAGTATTGAAATTCCAGGAATATTATATTTAATTAAATCCCAATGTGATAAGGCATTAGGACTTTTAAAAAGTGAAAAATCTGATATTCTTACTAAAAAACAAAAGGATCAACTAAATTTAATTAGGAAAGAAATCAAGATAATTGAATTGGCTTCTAAATATACAAAGAATCTAGATTTCGGAATTAAACACCTTGAGAATGGAAGTTTTCTCGCAAGTGCACTTATTTTAAGCAGACTTATAGTTTATTGTATAGATAATATCCCAAAAGATGAATCTGATGTAGGTGATGAAAAAATCCTTCCTAGAATAAATTTTTTAATATCTAAAGGAATTATTGATAAAGAACATCAAGATGAAAAACAGCGAATTTTAAAATATGTTAATACTGCAAGAAATTATCTTGTGCACGATGTGAGTAAATTTCCTGAATTTTCGGATTGTGCCACGCTATTGGGAGATTGTGTTAATATATTAAAAATCTTTAAACAAGTTGAAGATATAAAGGCATATGAAATAGAACCGAGTATTATTGATGATGCAAGCTAGTTTTAAGGAATAAAATTAACTAGAAAGTTCTACTAATCTGTCGAATTTTTGAAATCATTCTTAATTTGAACGATAAGAAAATTTAAATCAAAATTCTTTTTAAATTCTAATAAAAAATTTTTAATGAAATTTGTTTTTCCCGCCCCTGTTAAACCGCTAATGAAAACATGCCTATGAAGATCCTCTTCGCTTAAATAAAACTTATGCTTCGCTTTATACTTAGGTCTTTTTAAAATTGATGTTTCTCTTACCACTAAAGATTTACCAATTTTAATCG
>JAHLWE010000140.1 GCA_019058135.1 Promethearchaeota archaeon
AATTCTTTTTCTAATTTCGAAAATGCTTTTTGTTTTTTATATTCCGGAATTTGTTCGATAGAATTTAATGAAAGCATTTGAACTATCTTAAGCCAATCAATTTTAAATGTCCATTTTTTATTGTTTTGCATTAATGTAAGCTCGTGTCACGTAATTTAATTTGAAATTAAAATATTTAATTTCACATGTAATTTAATATTTTTATTAATTAAAATTTTTTATCTTTTAAAATATAAAATCTTAAAAAGGAATGGATGTTTAATTGCGACCATGATATTGGTCAGTGGAAGAAAATAAGCACAGGGCCGACCCTTTTAACTGGATAATTGAGGGGAAAATGGCTGTTTCTTGGTGGCTTGATAGAGAAGTTTTTCAAATCTATAAAAGAGAAGGCATAAAGGTAATTGTTAATTGCAGCGAATTTAACAATCGTAACGATATCCCGGACAATTTTCATTATTATCACATCAACATCCCGGATTTTGGATTGCCAACTAAATCATAAATATTGAGATATATTGATATCACAGACAAACACGGTGAAAAGGGAGAAGCAATGGTTACGCACTGTGTGGCTGGCTGTGGTAGAACTGGTCAAATGATTATCGCGTGGGCAGCTAAAAATGGTCAAATTTCAAAGGACATAGATCCGGTAGAGTGGTTAAGAAAAAAAAGACCATGCTCACTTGAAACCAAAAAACAAGAAGATTTCGCTAGAAAAATTCACAAGTCTTTCCAAAAATAAAAAGACCATAAAATAATCTATTGTTATGATATAAGGACCAATCCATAGTATATGGTGATAATATAGATATATATTTCGATAATAACTGTTGCTAAAATACCAATTAGAATCATTTCCAGCGCAAGTTTAAGCCAATGTTTCTCAGAAAAAAAGCTTCTAAAAATACCTACTATGAATAATGCACAAAAGGACAAAATAGTTGCGATAATAAAGGAAATTGTTGCTATTGGTATAAAATATGGAATTACTGGCAGAACACCACCTAAAACAAAAGCACATTCCATATATATTGCATTATTTACTGGATCTCTTTTTTGAGAATCTTCAAGTTGAAATTTTATTATTTTCTCCCAAAGATCTGGATTTGTTCTAAAAGAGTTCTCAATAGTTTCAATTTCTTTTCTATCTAATCCAATTTTTTGGGAAAATTTTGCAAATTTTTCTTTACGTAGTGTTTCATTTTTATCATTCGAAGGTGATTTAATTAGATATTCATTTTTTGTTTTTGTTGAAGTAAATGCACCAAAACCTATTGAAATAGCACCTGCTGCTACCTCAGCTAATAACGTGATCAATAATAGAGTAGGATTGGAAAAAATAAGAATTGTAATTCCTGCAAGTAAAACATACGTAGAGATCAAACCGTCTTGAAACCCAAAAACAAAATTCCTAAAGGTATCTCCGCTTTCTGAGAACAATAACTTTTGGAATCGTATAGAAATTTTTTTTTCGTGCTAATCAAATATTTTCTTAAATATTTATAGATTTAAAATAAACTGACAGATTAAAAGGGGGGTAATTTAATAATTCTTTCTAAAGAAAACTAATGGAATACGCATTGGGGATTCCAAATAGTCCAAAAATAATATTTGTTAAAAAAATGCTTATAAAATAAGCTGGCGGGAATGTGATTAAAAATAATATGAATACCCATTTTACAGAAAGTTTATTCTTTTCATAATATCTTAAGTATAAAATAAGGAATTCAGCTGTATAAGTTATACAGAGATTAGATATTATAGCAATGCCTCCTCCAATAACATAAAATATTGAATAAAAGGCGGTAATTCCTTCAACCACTTCAACGATTAAACCTGTTATTAAAATCTTTTTTATATTAATTTGAGATTTATCCCTATAATGAAGGAAAAGTCCTAAATACAAAAAACTTTCGAATACAATAAAATGAAGGATTGTTTGAATAATTTCAAAGATTAGAATTTCAAAAAAGGTTAATCCTGGTAATGAATTAAATGGAATCATGTTATTTTTTTCCTTTTAGGTAATTCATTTTATTATTAATTAAGTAATTAGTTTTAAATTTATTTAAAAGAATATTGAAATAAATTATTAAATAAATTCTTCAAAATAGGGTTATATTATGATCGAAAATCGTTCAGTAAATGAGAATCGAGAACCTACATCACATCCTGTTGTTTTATCACAGAGAAGAAAGGTTATCTTAGCCTTGATATTTATAATAGGAATACCCTTTTCTTATCCAACCGTTTTTCCTTTTGGGCTTATTTGTTCAGCAATTCTTTTATTCCAAAAAAATAAAAAGTCAAATATAGCTGGATTTATTTTAATAATTTCTCAAATAATCCAAATTTTAGTCTTAGGTCCAGCCTTAAAACTCTAAATAATGAATTTTAAAAAAAATTATATGAGGTTATAGTAAAAATGAATGTGGATAGAGATAAAATGTTGTTAATTGGGAAAATTTTTCTTATTATTTTCGCTCTTGGGCTCTGGACTTATTCATATATTGACTTCAATGTAATGTTCAATAATGATAAGGTAACATTATGGATTCATGGTCCTTCAATAGTAGAAGAGGATGAAGAATTTAGCTTGACTGTAGAAGCATGGGATATTTTTGAAAGATTAGCAGGGAGTTTTACGGGTGATATCTCCTTTAGTATAGAATCGTATAATTTCACCACACTTGAAGGGATCAGTTCTGATCATACATTACCAGCTGACTATGTATTCAGTTCAAATTTTATATGGAGTGGCACTTTACCTGCTTATATAATACCCGGCGCTGATAATGGAAAAAAAACATTTAACATGAAAATTTCTACTCCCGGAATTCATTACGTTGTAGTAGAGGAGAAAAATAATCATAATCGATATAGGAGTAATCCAATAATAGTCAAATCAAAAGGAGATTCGTATTTGAAATTATATTGGGGCGATCTTCACGGTCATAC
>JAHLWE010000141.1 GCA_019058135.1 Promethearchaeota archaeon
GCCCCCACTACCATGTGATATTTGTGGAAGAGATATTGCAAAAAAAAATCCATGGGTTGAAGTTCGCTTATGTCCCAATTGTGAGAGGGTTATTTGCAATTCTTGCAGTAGAAATCTAAAAAGAGGACGTTGCGATATATGTAACCAAAAGACCCTTAAAACCACGAGAATTCTTAGTTATCCACCTAATTGGAAACGCGCTCAGAGTGTGTCTCAAACAACAATACTCCCAGAAACGCCCATAATATATAGTGAACAAATACTCTATTGTCGTTTTTGTGGAGCAGAAGTTAAAAATGGGGAAAATATATGTAGTATGTGCGGGACAGTGATAGAATTTGAATAGTTTTTTTTTGACTTTTAACAAAATTTAAATTTAAAAGACCCTAATATTTTTTAAAAAATTTTTTTAAAAAAACAGTTATAAGTTTGTTAAATTGTTATTTAAGCTTAATGATAAAAATTTGAAAATTCAGCCAATGTAAGATATGATTTTTTCGGCGATATTTTCGACTTTTTTATATAATGGTGAAATTTTTTCTCCTCTTTAAATACTTAAGAAAAATTTAGTATTTATTCCACCAAGACTTTTCAAAGTCATAATCCTCTTTAGAAATTGGGTAAGTTTTCGCTAATTCATTTAGTCCAAGTTTAGCTTCTTTTACTAATTTTTCTAATTTATTCAGAAAAAAATCATTTGTAATTTTGTGAGTCTGCGTAATTTATTTGGCATGATAATGTAATAAAAAAAAAATAAAATAAAAAAAAATAAAATAAGATAAAAGAAAAAAATTATAAATTTAATTCTTTTAATTTTTCTTTAATTTCTTTTGTTCTTTCAGGAGTAAGGTCATACACAAAAATGAAAATGACTAAACCAATGAGAGTTAAGATCATTGGTATCAATGCTAAATGAGCACGTATTCCAAATAGAGCTAATTCAGTTTGAATTAGTACATCTGCATTAAATCCAGTTAATTCATGTACTATTGCAAAAATCAATATTTGGCCAATAAGTCCAAACCTAACAAAAAAAGCGTACACTCCCATATAAGAACCCTCAAGTCTTTGGCCTGATTTGACAGTAGCTTCATCAATCGTGTCAGCTAAAACAGGACTTCTTCCTATTCTCAGCGCACCTCCTCCAATTCCCAATAATATTGCAGCTATAACAAAACCAAGTAATCCTTGTACAAACATAAATGGAAATAAGAAGATCGTATTTAGAAAAACGCCAATTATTAACATTTTTCTATTATTATTTAACTTTTGCGAAAAAATAAGCCAAAGGAATAGCGATCCTAAAGAACCTAAAAGAAATCCGGCTAAAACGATAATAGACATTGCCGGGTCATCCAGTAATATATATTTAGTAGCATATTGTATAGATCCTACTAGACACGCACCGATAATTCCATCAAATAGAAAAACAATCATAAATACAATAAAATTCTTCTGAGTAACCACGATTTTCATTGTTTTCAAAAACGGCAACTTCTTTTCAGCACTTGGTTCTTGCATATATCTTTCTCTCATTTGCGCTGATTCTCTATATCCAGGAATAATTGTCAAGAAAAAGACCAGATTAAGAACAACAAATATCCATGCCATATTAGTATAGGATTGGCGATCTCCATAAGAAATAAACAGTGGAGGAATGATTAACCCAACTGCAGTACCCACAAGTCCTAATCCCATGCGAAAGAAGCCTGCCTTTCTTCGTTCATTATCAGAACGAAATTTATCTGGAAATAATGCCACATTACTAAGTTGGAAAATTGTGTAAAATAGCTCATACATGCATGAGGATAATAATATCCATCCAAAATATATCCATGCTCCGGTTATGGGATCCAAGTAAGGTGGAGTAAAAATAAGTGCAAGCATAAAAATTGAAGGAATTCCTCCAATAATAATGAACGGAAATCGCTTACCATATTTTTTCCAAAGTTTATTGGGTTTGTCAGTGAAGTAACCAACAAGAGGATCATTAATTGAATTCCAGATTACATAAATTATATAACCAAGCGTCACAATCCATATATTTAATCCCACTTCGGTTTCCCAGTAAAAAATGAAAAACGAACCGAAGATTCCACTAAATACCATGAATATAAATTCTGCCATACTGTAAGAGGCCATGTTTAAGTTTGAGACACTACTCTCCTTCTCAAGTTTACTCATATTTATCCCAATTTTTAATAAATTAGTTTTTTTAATTTAAATCAAAAAAAATTTGTTAGATAAATATTAGATTTTTTTCTTTAAAATAGTTTTATCTTCAATATCTATAGAAATCGTATATGTGTACTAGATGAGTATAAAAAGATAATTTATCTTTTTAAGGAATTTCCTTAGGTTCTTCTCGAGGTAACCTCTCATTTACCGATAAAAGTGGCTGAAACTTTTTATGTGGTTCTGTTTGATACCAATAAGCAGTAGAAGAAAAATCATCAGATCTTTGATTCGCATGACCATGCTCGATTTTAACTTTTAAATTCTTGTGAAAAAAAATTGGATCTTCAATATGATATCGGTAATAAGAGATCTTTCCACTCCAGTTTTGACCACCTGGCAATGTGATTCCAAAATAAGGAGAACAATAGAATTCTAAAGGTGCCCATGCTGTGCAAAAATAATCTTCTGTACCTGTACCATAAAGTATTGTTTCTCCATCGTCAATCTCAAAAAAATCATCACCTTCTCCTGGCCAAAAACTATCCGTCTTTTTACGTAATTCAGGAGTAAATAGATTATGAATATCTAAATGGCAGCCAACATAATGCCCTTCACCTTCTGCTTCCAATATTAGATAATCGTTCTCATGAGTAGGATTTTTTCTAATAAATTTCTCAACTTTTTTTCCAATGTTATAATCATTTCCTTCACATGGATTTTCACGCCGCCACATTGCATGAAATCTGCCAAATCTAGAATCTAATTCTGTATATTCTTCATAATCAATGTAGTAATAACATACAAGACTAATTTCACTTTCATTTTCTAATTCGATTCTCGCATTTGTAGAAAATGGCATAGGAAAAAAGCAATTAAATCCTTTTCCATCTCGAGGTCCCATAGAAAAAGGCAAGCTCCAAAAATTAACTGTTTTACCGTGTCCAATTCCGAAAAAATCACCTACCGGGCATTCAACTGAAGGATTTTCTTCATTATCCCACCACATACGAATTACAAACTTTCGTAGATAATCTGGATCTGAAGATAATATTGTCATCCAAATATGCTTAATAATTCCAGCTCTATTTATATTGCAAACTTCATGTTTACTTTTTGGCTCTATTAATACATTATCCATATTAGCTCCTGTTTTATCATAACTTGAGATTCTTTTACGTTTAACATCTTTTTTTATTATTCCTAAATTTGATAAAGAACTAAATCCAAATTTCATTCTAATCCCCAATCTTCAAATTATTAAATTTAATTTATGTCTATATTGTACCTCATCATTTAAAATCTTTTAAAAATTAAGTGATTAACCCAACTGCATTTGCTTCAGATCATACTCAAATTTTTATGAATTAATGCTCATGAAGCCTATAATACTTTCATTAAGTTTATTTGTTGAATAAGAGAGGATTTTTTCCAGTCAAATAGAAAAAACCATATCAAGTTTAAATTTGCACATTAGATTAATTATTTTAGATAAAAAATAATTTTTTTTTATATATAATATTATTTATGTTTTTAATGAGACTGAAAAAATAGAAGTGTAAGTAAGTAAATTTTCAACGTTAAAGTCAAAAAGATTATAAATTTTATCTATTTATAAGATTTATGGATTTATCTAAATTGAAAATAATAACAATAGGTAGTTGCACCTTAGATTGTATTATTCAGATAAAGGATATCTTAAGATTTGAATTATTTGATAAAGATGTTATTAAAAAATATACTGCCATCGAATATTCACGCAAATTAAATGTTGAAGACATAAAGTTTGTGCCTGGAGGTTCAGCAACGAATATTGCTGCTGATATATCAATGATCGGCATGAAAGGTATATATATCGGAGTTATCGGGAAAGATTTTTCAGCTTCCATATGTCTTGATGATTTAAAACAAAGAAATGTAGATGTAAGTAATGTTATTCAAACGGATGAGGATTCTACTGCCTTTTCATTAATTCTAAAAACTGAATGGGGACGTGATCGAAGTATCTTGGCGTATAAAGGCGCAAACAATTTAATAACTCCAATAAATGTGAAGGAAGAAATATTTAATGACATAGATGGCTTCGCTTGGACTTCATTAACTTCAGAAAGTGGATGTAAGGCTATAGATAAAGCAATTGATTTAACTAAAAATGCTGGAAAAAAAGTTTTTGCCGCACCCAGTATGTCAATAATTAAAAATAATCCTCAATGGGCAAAAAAACTAATTAGCAAATCCAATGTGGTGTCTTTCAATAAAGAGGAAGCTTCAGAATTTACAAATAAGTTATCAACTATTGATATTTTAATTGATATTCATAAAATGGGTGTTGATTTAATTTCAATAACTGATGGTGCCAATGGTTCCACCGTTTTCGATGGAAATGAGATGATTCGAACTAATATATTTAACACTCCCGTTGAAGATACGACGGGAGCTGGAGATGCGTTTATGAGTGGAATAATTATTTCACTATTTATGGGTTTTTCACTACCGAAATTATGCAAAATTGCAACCGCTATGTCTGCTTTAGAGTGCAGCGATACTGGTGTTAGAGAAGGAATACCTAATAACGTAAAAGCCTTAGAGGAATTTATAGAAAAGAATCAAGTTGAACAAACGATTAGTAAAATTAATATTTAATCTTATATTCTTTTTTTTATCTATAGAATAAGCGCTCGTAGTATAGTGGTATTATCCTTTATTTTCTTAACTTAAGAAATAGATAAAAGCCTGCCACGTTAGGGGCCCGGGTTCGAATCCCGGCGGGCGCACCATTAAAAGGGGGTCATTTGGAGCCACATTTAAGCGATATTTAATAAAAAGCAAAAAAAGTCTAGGAGATATTTCTGAGATTTTTGAGAAAATATTATTATATGATAATGAACTCCTTGGAGATAGGGCTTTTAATTGGATAACAAAATACGCTCTTGAACATTTTGGAGATAAAGGTTTCCACCCTATTAGAACACTTCGATTGACAAATATCTGGCAAGAGGGTAAGAATAATCTAACTCTTCTGAATAAGGTAAGAAATAAAGGAAAATTGATTTGTCATTACTATAAAAAAGAGATTTTAAAAGGTGAGACAACTACTTTAGAACATTTACATTATAAAAAAGGATTTGAGAATATATTTAGCATAGATTATGCTGTTATAATCCATAAAAAATGTGATACAGGTAAAAAAGAAACTCATAAAGAAATTAAATCTAAAATGAAAGACTTTTTTTAAAAAAATAAAAAAAAAGATATATTAATTTATTGTTCTGAACCACAAAATTCGCAGAAGGTTGCAGTTTTCTTGATTTTCTCTCCACAACTTGAATAATATTTCATATCTGATTCAATTGGTTTTTGAACTTCTGTTCTTTCTATTATTTTCTCTTCTGTTTTGTGTTCTATATCTCTTTTATAAGTTTTGGCAATATCTACTATTATTGCAATAATGAATATTGGTACACCAGAAAATAGAAGCCCCATAAAGAAATTCATAAGTAAATAGAGAAAAACAAGGTTCGGTGGGAAAAAATTGACTAAGGATTCATATAAAACAATGAAGCTTATGATAGTGTATATTATAGCGCAGATAAAAATCGCCCCAATAAGATAAAGGAATTGTCTTTTTTTCAGTTTAAATCACTTTTTTAAGATCTTATTAGATAATTAGATAATAGTGAATTCAATATTTAAATTTATAAAGATGAAATTATAAATAATTATAATTCAAAATAAGCTTGCTTATCTATATTTAATTGAACTTGAAAAATAATTATAAACTATTTATAAATTTGAGAAGTAATGAGTACATTGATTGTAAAAGACGCGTTCTGGTGTTGTTGGTAAATCGGAAGATTTCTTTAAATACCTAAGTTTTGTATAATGAAATCACTCTAATCAATTTATAGGACACTGAGAGGGGAGAGTGAAAGTAAGAAGTAAAAATAAAGCTTTAAAAATATCGTCACTATTGTTGAATTATTTCATAAGAATATATTAAACTCTTAAAAAAAAAATAAAAAGATTGATATGCAGATTACAGGTTCAAATGAATTTAAATTTAAAGTATATTCCAGAAGATGGGGGCATTACGATACATATATTTTAACTAAGATAGAGAATGGCTGGCATGTAAGATTTAAAGTACATACTGGAGATTGTGATCCAAGTGGAGATCCATATTTATATAGAAATTTTAATCAAGATCATATAAATTATCCAAGTGGTTTATCTATGATAATGGAAAGTTTATGGGATGGAGCAAATAATGAAAATCTTACTACTCAACAAATTCAAGAAAAATTAAATGAAATTGCTGAATGGGTTAGTAAATGTGAAAAATCTAGACCTTCTTGGATTCCATATTATTAAAAAAAAGAATAAAAAAGAGAAAAAAATAATTAATTGATTTTTTAAATCTCTTCGGTTTCAAATTGAGGTAACTTAATTATATAGTATATTGACTTAATGAATTGTTGCAATTTTTCAATATTTTCCCTTTTTCGAAATTGAAACTCCCAGGTCTTCATTATGCCGATAATATTGAAGTTTCCATATTGTTTTAAACCATTTAAAATAAGTATGATTCCAATTATTATTAGTATGACTGCTAAAATCCAGAGAATATAAGGTATCATGAGACCAAAATAAAAGAAACCAAAGGAAATGAACACCAAGATTAGACCAACAAATATTTTTAAATAATTTCTGCTATGCCAAAAGTTTTCAATGTTACTTACTTTTTCTAAGGGCATATCTCGATATTCCATATTTTGACCTTTCATTTTCTTAAACCAGAAGACTCTTCTATTTGTGAAACCGAAAGTGTTTTGAGTTGTTGTTATCTCTCCTTTTTCAACTGAGATTTCTAATTTTATCTCTTCTGTAGTGGGTAAATAGTCCGAATATTTCATTTTAATTCATTTTTTAGATTTTTGTAAGATGGATGATATAAAGATCAAAATTATTTTTAATTTTTTCTGAGTAGTTATATATTGAGATCGAAAATCTTAGATCATTACACGAAAAAAACCGATATTACAACAATAAATATCTTATAAATAACATTAAATTGACGCAATCGGCTACTCTTGGGATATATCTGGAACATACTATTATTAAGGAAAAACTTGTTTGTTAAGGGGTTAGTGTTTATTTGAGTTATAGAAAATATGATATTTTCTTTAGGTTAATTTTTTAATTAATTGAGTTTGATATTATAATTATGGGCAAAAAGGTTAAAAGTAAATCTGAAAGATTTTTTTGTGAGATTTGTGGAATTTTTCATAAAAGCAAATCAAGAATTGGCAAACAGCATAGTTTTTTTAAGTGTGTAGAGGGAGTATTTTTGCAAAATCAATATGTTGATTTAGAAGAATTAAATCTTAGAAAGATACCAGAGATAAAAATCAATAAAGAAAATAAGACAGATTTTTCTAAAATAGCACGAAAAATGGCAAAAAACATAGAGGAAAATGAGAGATTAAAGAAAATTGCAATGAAGATTGCAGAAAGAATGAAGGAGGAGAAAGATTCTAGTGAGGTAGGAGTGTTCTCCTTAAAAATTGAGTGATATAGTAGGGGTCTCCGAATTATTTCGGACTTTATAAAAATTATGATTTTAGGGGGGTCATTTAGGGGGCTGTTTTATGGCGTTTCCCGGCGGGCGCATTTTTTTACCTTAAATGAAAATTTATAATAATTATAAATTAAAGAAAGATAATAATAATTAGTTCCAATATTTCATTAAATCGATTTATATTGAGTAAATTCAAAAGTGGAAAAAGTGAATAAAGAAAATCTTTGTTTTATGTCTGCTTGTGATATGAGAGATGTAATAGAAACACAAGAATATACCTCTCAAGAAATAACTGAAGTGATAATTGAAAGAATTGAAAAGATCAATCCAATAATCAATGCGTATTGTACTCCTACATTTGATTTTGCCCGAGAAATGGCGAAGAGAGCAGATAAGGTAGTAGAGAAAGGTGAAAAATTAGGTTTATTACATGGAATTCCTACATCTATAAAAGACCTTGCGGAAACAAAAGGAATTAGGACTACATTTGGATCGAAAATATATGAAAATTATATTCCTAAAAAAGATATTGTCGCTGTAAGAAGATTAAAAGAAGCTGGATGTGTGATTTTAGGAAAGACCAATACGCCTGAATTTGGATATAAAGGAGTTACAGATAATTTAATTTTCGGAACAACAAGAAATCCTTGGAATCTAGAGAGAACTCCTGGGGGTTCAAGTGGTGGTGCAGCAGCGGCAGTAGCTTCTGGATTGGGTCCATTAGCCTTGGGTTCAGACGGTGGAGGATCTGTTAGGATTCCTAGCTGTTTTTGTGGCAATTATGGTCTCAAACCGAATTTTGGACGAATTCCTCAAAATTCTATGAAAATATATGGTAATTTCGGGACATTCGTTCATAATGGACCTATTGTTAGATACGTGAAGGATGCTGCATTAATGTTGGATGTGATGGCGGGAGAAGATGATTCAGATAGATATTCTTTACCAAAACCAAATTTTAGCTATCTTGAAAAACTAAAAGAAAAACCTAATAAAATAAAAATAGGTTATTCCCTAGATTTAGGGTTTGCCCCAGTTATTGATCCTGAGGTTAAAAAATCTGTTTTAGATGCTGTTAAAAAGTTTGAGAAATTTGATTGGTCAGTTGAGAAAGTTCAAATTAAATTGAATCATACTGAATCTGTTATGTGGGCTTTCTGGACTTCAGGTTTTGCTTTTAGGTTAAAGCCATATTTAAAGCAATGGGAGGATAAATTAGATCCTGGGCTAGTTAGAATCATTGAGATTGGATTGAATTATTCTGCTCAAGATATAAAATTAGCAGAAGTGCAAAGAGAAATGATTTTCGAGGATGTTTGTAGATTTTTTAAAAATTATGATATATTAATAACTCCAACCTTAGCATGTTTTGCTTTTGAAGTTGGTAAAAGGGCTCCTGATAAAATAGGTGGAAAAGAAGTATCACCTCTTGATTGGCTACCATTTACATATCCGTTCAATATAACTGGTCATCCCGCAGCTTCAATTCCATGCGGTTGGTCTAAAGATGGGTTACCTATTGGAATGCAGATTGTTGGAAAACGATTCGATGAATTGACAGTCCTTCAAGTTTCAAAAGCTTTTGAGGAAATATCTCCATGGCAAAAAAAAAACCCAAAATTTAATTAATTTATATCTAAATTTTATAAGAGATCCAACAGAGGAATTATTTATATTATATCTTAACACATTTTATTTTAATAGATAAAATTGCATAAAAACAAATGTGGAAAAAATGAATAAAGAAGAAATTTGCTATATGTCTGCTTGTGATATGGTTGATGTTATAAAAAGACAGGAATTGACATCTTTAGAAATAACAGAAACCATCATAGAGAGAATTGAAAAGATTAACCCAATAATTAATGCATATTGTACTCCTACTTTTGATCTTGCGAGAGAGATGGCAAAAAAAGCAGATGAAGCGGTAAAAAAGGGTGATAAACTCGGGGCATTGCATGGAATTCCTACTTCTATAAAAGACTTAATTCAAACGAAAGGAATAAGAACAACTTTTGGTTCAAAAATATATGAAAATTATGTTCCTGAAGAAGATGAAGTTGTTGTAAAGAGATTAAAGGATGCTGGAAGCGTAATTTTAGGTAAAACCAACACTCCTGAATTTGGTCATGTCACTATTACCGATAATTTAATTTTTGGAGCATCAAAGAATCCTTGGAATTTAGAAAGAACTACGGGTGGTTCAAGTGGAGGCGCTGGAGCAGCTGTAGCTTCCGGAATAAGCCCTTTAGCATTGGGGTCTGATGGTGGTGGTTCAATAAGGGTGCCAAGTTGTTTATGTGGAATATTTGGCTTAAAACCCTCATATGGAAGAATTCCTAAATATCCTCGAATGGGAGTTGCATTTTATACATGGGATCATTATGGTCCTATGGTGCGATATGTTAATGATGCTGCCTTATTATTAGATGCAGTTAAAGGACCTCATGATGCAGATAAATTTTCCTTACCTGAACAAAATATTAATTATCTGGAAGGTATAAAAGAAAAACCTAATAAATTAAAAATTGGATATTCCCTAGATTTAGGTTTTGCTAAAGCTATAGACCCAGAAGTTGAAAAGAACGTTCTAAATGCTATCCAGAAATTTGAAAAATTAGGTTGGACGATTGAAAAAGCAAAAATAAAATTAAGAAGAGCTGAATTAGTTTTTTATACGCTAGTTACTGCTGGTGTTGCGTTTGACCATAAATCCGAACTTGGAAAATGGAAAGAAAACCTAACTCCTGGTTTTGCAAAGCAGATTGATATCGGGATGCAAACTTCTGGAGATGCAATTGAAAAAGCTATAAACCAAAGAAGACTTATGTATGAAGAAATGTATAGGTTTTTCCAAAATTATGATCTTTTAATAACTCCCACCACAGCAGTGCCTGCATTTGAATTAGGGAGTGTTGGACCCCAAAAAATTAACGGAAAGGCAGTTTCCCACTCAGGATGGTATGCATTTACTCATCCCTTTAATGCGACAGGGTTGCCTGCTGCATCAATTCCTTGCGGTTGGTCGAGTGAAGGATTACCTATTGGAATGCAAATTATTGGAAGACGATTTGATGACTTAACTGTATTGCAAGTATCTAAAGCATTTGAAGAAATTGCTCCTTGGCAAGATAACAAACCTCAATTAAGTTAAAAATAAATATTTTCTATTTTTTTTTAAAATTGATTTTATAATTTTATAAAAATAGTAGAAAAAGTTAAATAATTAGCTTTGTATACTAATATTATGCATGTCGTAAAATTACCAAATCGAGAAAATTTAGATCAGATTATCGCAAAATTAACTTTAAGACTTGGACGGAAAGTATCACAACAGGAAATTTTAAATGCATGTCTCAAAATATCATCCAACCATTTAGATGAATTAGAGCAATATTTTTCAAATCGACCACAATTAACTAAAAAGCAGGTGGAAGAGATTTTAAAGTTGCCAGAAAATTTTGACTATATTTCAAAGGGAAGCATTGATGAAGATCTATATGGGTGAATAATATATGGCTACATTTTTGGATACAGGATTTTATTTTGCATTTCTTACAATGAAAGACAAATACCATCAAAGAGCAGTAAATATTTTTAAGGAAATTGTTGAAAGAAAACATGGGAAAATCTTTTCTTCCGATTATATTTTAAATGAAAGCTTAACTCTATTGAATTACAGAACTAAAGGTTCTCGACAAGACCTCATTAAAAAAATGAAAATGTTATTTTTTGGTGAAAAATCTATTGCTGATGAGTTAATCTCAATTCCTATTGATTGGTTAGAGGAAATAACTGAACTTTTCATAAAATTAACTAATAATAAGAGAATATTTAGTTTCACAGATTGTAGTAATATTATTATTTGCGAAAAAAAGAAAATATCATTTATGGTATCTTTTGATCAAGATTATGCTGGATTTTTAAATGTTATTAGTTAAAATGAATATTTTTTCTATATAGGGATTTTATATAATAAAATTAGCCCGTAAGATCCATTTAAAATAACTTTATTATAATTTTAATTTATCAATAAATATTATCATTTGAATTTTAAAATAATGTAATAATTATATACATAGGATATGAATACGCATTTTTTACATGAAATTCTAAACCCAAAAAGCATTGCCATCTATGGAGCTAATAATAAGGGGACCTCCTTAGCCTCTATTCAATTAATGAATATAATCATATCTGGATTTGAAGGTAAAATTTATCCCATCCATTTAAAATTAGAAACAGTTATGGGTTATAAAGCGTATAAATCTATTACTGAAGTCCCAGAAACTCCAGACCTCGTTGTTATTGTTTTACCACCGCATATTGTCCCTGAAATCTTTAGAGAATGTGGAGAGAAAGGTGTGAAAAAAATTGTACTCATTTCAGGAGGCTTTCGAGAAATGGTAGGGGATCGTGCAAATACACTTACCGAGGAAATTTCTGAAATTGCAAAAAAATATGGCATTCGATTTATTGGTCCTAATTGTTTAGGCATCTATAATAGCTGGATATATCCCGAAAATGATAAAAAAGCTATGAATACATCGATATGGGAAAATTTGGAGCGAAATAAGTTTTCAATTGCATCCCAGAGTGGCACCCTTTCAAGTCATATATTTTTCGATCCAGAAAATTTAGATTTAGGTTTAGGAAAGTCGATATCAGTTGGCAATGAAGCAAATATAGATATAGTAGATTGTTTAGAATATTATAAAGATGATAAGAATACCGAAGTAATTGGATTATATATTGAAGAACTAAAGAGAGGTAAGAAATTTCTAGAGTTAGCAAAAGAAATTACCTCAAAAAAACCAATCATTGCAATATATGTTGGAGGTTCGAAAGCTGGAAATCGTGCTTTACAGAGTCATACTGGTTCCATCGCAGGTAATGCTAAAATCTATGATGCAGTATTCAAAGAAACTGGCATAATCAAAACAGATTATGTTCAAGAATTTCTAGATCTCGCTATGATTTTGACAAGGGGTATGTATCCTAAGGGAAATCGCATAGGTATAATAACCAACTCAGGAGGTCCTGCGGCAATGATCGCAAATAATGCCGAAAAAGCGGGTTTAATTGTTCCAGAATTCTCGGAATCACTACAAGAACAATTAAAAAAAGTCTTGCCACCTATTGCAAGTTTTAAAAATCCTGTGGATTGCGCTTTTGATACAAATTTACCATATTTTTACATAACTCTTCCCGAAATCCTAATGAAATCCGGAGAAATTGATGTTCTCATTCAATATGGCGTTGTAGGATTTCAAGACGTTATGGATAATTATCTTAAATATGATAAAATTTCTCCTTATGCAGATTTTCAAAAACAGGATTATGAAAAAAGTGAAGAATTAGTTCATAAATTAATTCAACC